>CAVHZB010000031.1:0-19335 GCA_963640555.1 Phascolarctobacterium succinatutens | reverse complement strand
CCCTCAAGCTCCCTCTGCTGCGTATTGGATTTTATGCTCTTGCATCTGCTTTTCCAAGTTCTTTGACGGTCTGAAAAAAGAGCTTCGATCGAAGCTCTTTTTTATCGTTTCTTTTGAAAAAAGCTCTTTAATAATTGTGCCGATTCATCGGCTTTTACGCCGCCGTATATCGCCGGCTTGTGCCCGTAGCGTTCCTCGAACAGGTTAATGACGCTGCCGCACGAGCCGGTGTTTTCGTCCCTTGCCCCGAAAACGACGGTTGGTATTCGCGCGTTTATTATGCCTCCGGCGCACATCGGGCACGGTTCCAGAGTGATATATATGGTGCAGCCGGAAAGCCGCCAGTCACCCACGCTTTGACAGGCCTCACGGATAGCCTCCATTTCGGCGTGGTGCGTTGCATCGTGGCTGAGCTCACGGCGGTTTCTGCCCCTGCCTATTACCTTGCCCTGCGCATCGGTTATGATGCAGCCGACCGGTATCTCGCCCTCGTCATATGCTCTTTCAGCCAGCTCAAGAGCCATGCTCATGTATTCATCTCTGTCCGTCACCGTTTCTTATCACCTCTCGCGCTATGCGCATAAACTCTGATATCACCGACCACTGATACGGGCGGCTGCGGTAGCCGAATTTTATCATATACCGCTCGTCCCCGTCAAAGCCGAACACCCGCATTTTGTCTGCCTGCTCCTCGCCGAGTGCAAGCCTCAGCATATGTCGGGGCACAAAGCACAGTCCGATGCCGGCGGCAGCCATTGCTATGAGCGTTTCGGCATTGTCCGACTGTGCCTTTATATCCGGCTGAAATCCCGCCTTTTTTATCATTTTCCGGCTTATCCGACCTGCTATATCCTCGGGATTACCCATGACGAACGGTCTGTCGGCAAATGCGGCAAGCCGCTCCTGATCCAGCACATCGCCCGTTACGGGCGGGCACATATCCCGCCGCCCCAGCATGACGATCTGCTCGGTGTAAAAATCGGCTGTGACTATCCCCTGCGGAGGGTCGTCGAAGTTTGCTATGGCAAGATCGGTGTCTCCGTCCAGCAGACTTCTGAGCAGCTCGTCGTTCACGCCCTCGGACAGGTTAACGCAGATGTTCGGATACTCGCGCTGGAACGCGGCTATGATGTCCGGCATGATGGTCCTGCCGCGTGTGTAGGAAACGCCGACGCGCAGAACGCCGCTCTGGTTTCCGGTTATATCGCCGAACTCCGCCCACATAGACTGATAGCTCCGGTAAAATTCCGAGGCATAGCGCAGGAACACCTCTCCCGCATAGGTCAGCTCAAGCGGATTCCGCCTGACGATGAGCCTGCATCCGAGCTCGCGCTCGACCGACCGGATATGCGCGCTTAGAGTCTGCTGCGTTATGTGCAGCTCCTCGGCAGCCTTTGTTATACTCCGTTTATTCGCAACGGCAGTAAAGTATTCCATACTAAGAAAATTCATGTTTCCAGTCTCACAGTATTTTTACTGTATTATACTCCGAAATTATCAGCTTTACAACTGTTATATTTAGTGGTACCATGCCCGGAGAGGTGAGAAAAATGCATTTTGTACCGTTTATCCTGTTTGCTGCCGCGCTTATCGTGTGCGTTATTATAAACATATCGGTTATATACGCGCTCATCGCGGGGCTTACCGTGTTTGTCGTTTTCGCGCGTAAAATGGGTTTTTCGGTGGCGGAAACGGGCAAAATGATGCTTGATGGCATTCTGACCGCGAAAAATGTTATTGTCTCCCTCGCGCTTATCGGTATTCTGACTGCACTGTGGCGCGCCTGCGGAACGATACCGGTCATCATCACATATTCCGCCGGACTTATCCATGCAAAAACGGTCGTTATCATGAGCTTTATTTTAAATTGCGGAGTTTCGATGCTGACCGGAACGGCGTTCGGCACGACGGCTACAATGGGAGTTATCAGCATGACCTCCGGCCTGGCTCTGGGTGCAGATCCCGTGATCCTCGGAGGTGCCATAATATCCGGAGCGTATTTCGGCGACAGGGCGTCGCCCATGTCAACAAGTGCGCTGCTCGTAAGCGAGCTTACGCAGACGAATGTTTTTAAAAACCTGCGCCTTATGCTGCGGCGCTCGGCGGTCCCGTTTGCCGTATGCTGCGCGGTCTATGCCCTTGCGGGAATTTTTCTGCACGACGGCGACGGCATACCCGATTTTGCCGCTATATTTTCCGATGAAATAGCCCTGAATTGGCTTTGCCTTGTTCCCGCCGTTATCGTCATAGCTCTTTCCGTTTTGAAGATACGCGTTCAGATAACCATGATCGCGAGCATACTATCGGCAGCCGTTCTATGCGCGGCGGTACAGCATATGAGCGCGGAGGATATACTGCGCACCGCTCTGTGCGGCTACAGTGCCGGCGGTATCCGGCTGTCCGCTCTGCTCAACGGCGGCGGTGTCACCTCAATGCTCAAAAGCATGACCATAATTCTCATCTCGTCCACCTATGCGGGTATATTCGACGGCACCGGTATGCTCAACGCCGTAAAAAGCCGGATACACGCTCTGAGCCGCCGCATAGGCGTTTACGGTGCGGTGCTCGTATCTGCGGCGGGGACCTCGGTCATAAGCTGTAATCAAACGCTTGCTATAATGCTCACACACGAGCTCACATGCGATACCGGGTGCATTCGTCAGGAGCTTGCTCTGGATATCGAGGACACCGCGGTGGTTCTCGCCCCGCTCGTACCGTGGTCGATAGCCTGCTCGGTGCCGCTGGACTCCATCGGCGCTCCGGAAGTGAGCATACTCGCAGCGTGCTTCTTATACCTGCTCCCGATATGGGGCTTAATAACGGCAAAAAACCGGCTGTCAGTCTGAACAGCCGGTTTTTGATACAATAGCAGATTACTTGAGCGCTGCGGTGATGATGGACATCTGATAGACTTCCTCCGCATTGCAGCCGCGGGACAGATCGTTTATGGGAGCGTTCAGACCCTGGAGGATAGGACCGTATGCCGCGAAGCCGCCCAGACGAGCCGCGATCTTATAGCCGATATTGCCGGACTGGATCTCGGGGAAGATAAAGGTGTTTGCATAGCCTGCAACGGGAGAGCCGGGGAACTTGAGCTGACCGACAACGGGAGAAACGGCAGCGTCAAACTGCATCTCGCCGTCGATCTTGAGCTCGGGAGCAATCTTCTTTGCTTCCTCGGTAGCGCTGCGCACGAGGTCGACATTTGCTCCCTTGCCGCTGCCCTTGGTGGAGTAAGACAGCATGGCGACCTTCGGGTCGATACCGAATACCTTCGCTGTCTCCGCTGTGGCGATCGCGACCTCCGCCAGCTTCTGAGCTGCGGTGAAGGTAACATTGCCTTCCTTGTCAACGGTATCCTGATAGTCGATGTTTATGGCGCAGTCACCCATTGCGAGGGTCTCGTCGCCGCGGATCATTATAAAGCAGGAGGACACGAGATGTGCGCCCTTCTTGGTCTTTACAAGCTGCAGCGCCGGACGAACGGTGTCGGCGGTGGAGTAGGTCGCGCCGCCCAGCAGGCAGTCTGCAACGCCCATCTTTACCAGCATGGTGCCGAAGTAGTTGCCCTTGGAAAGAGAAGCGCGGCATTCCTCTGCCGACATTTTGCCCTTACGCAGTGCCACCATCTCGTCAACCATTGCATCCATGCCCTCGTAGGTCGCGGGATCGAGGATCTCAAGCCCTTCAATGTCAAAGCCGCCCTTTGCCGCGGCAGCCTTTACCTCGTCGACATTGCCGACAAGTATCGGGGTCAGGAAGCCGTCCTTTTTAAGGCGCGCCGCCGACTCGAGGATGCGGGCATCGCTGCCCTCGGTGTAAACTATCTTGCGGGGGTCGTTCTTCAGAACTTCGATAAGATTTTCAAACATTGTATTTTCCTCCAACAATACGGCTTTTCGGCCGCAAAAAATTCCGCATACCACTTTATCACTATGTCGAATTTTTTTCAAGTATTTACGCCGATTTCTATTTACAAACTGCATCATGCTATGTATAATATACAGACTGTAATCA
This sequence comes from Phascolarctobacterium succinatutens, assembly GCA_963640555.1. GTDB lineage: Bacteria > Bacillota > Clostridia > Oscillospirales > Oscillospiraceae > F23-B02. The sequence continues at coordinate 15,318 of CAVHZB010000031.1, read as the reverse complement.
CTTTGGGAGAGAACTATAATGTACGAATATGATAAAAAGAGCTTCTCGCAGATACTTTCCGAGCTGCGCAGATCCTCGGGTCTGAGTCAGCGTAAGGCTGCAAGCGACCTCGGAATAAGTCAGGCGCTGCTGAGCCATTACGAAAACGGTGCGCGCGAGCCGGGTCTCAATTTTGTTTGCCGCGTGTGTGATTACTACAGCGTAACGGCAGACTACCTTCTTGGGCGCTCGCCCAATCCCGACGGCACCGATCGCGGCGCCGATATCGCACGCGTTTTCATCAACGAGATGCGCAGTCTGGTCAATAAGACCGAGGCTGCTCTGGAGGAACTTACATGATACCTCAGGATCACATCAGAAATTTTTCTATAATCGCTCACATAGACCACGGCAAGAGCACACTGTCCGACAGGCTTATAGAGCTGTGCGGTGCGGTCGAGGAGCGCATAATGGAGGACCAGATCCTTGACAACATGGAGCTTGAGCGTGAGCGCGGCATAACCATAAAGGCGCGCGCCGTCGGGCTCAACTACAAAGCCAAGGACGGCGAGACCTATGTTCTCAACCTCATAGACACGCCGGGTCATGTCGACTTCAACTACGAGGTCAGCCGCTCGCTGGCAGCGTGCGAGGGCGCGGTGCTGGTAGTCGACGCCTCTCAGGGCGTTGAAGCGCAGACGCTTGCGAACACATATCTCGCGCTTGACGCAAATCTTGAGATACTGCCCGCTATAAACAAGATAGACCTCACTGCCGCCGATCCCAAGCGCGTAAAGCAGGAGATAGAGGACATAATCGGCATTCTCGCCATGGACGCTCCCGAGATAAGCGCCAAAAACGGCATAAATGTTGAGGCGGTGCTCGACGATATAGTCGCAAATGTACCCGCACCGAGCGGGGATGTGGATGCGCCTCTCAAGGCGCTCATATTCGACAGCCAGTACGACAGCTACCGCGGGGTTATCGTTTTCATGCGCATTGTGGACGGCCGCATCACCAAGGGTACGGAGATCCTGCTGCACTCCACCGGTGCAAAATACACTGTGCTCGAGGTCGGTCATATGAGACCGATCGGGCTTGAGCCGTGCGCCGAGCTCACAGCCGGCGATGTCGGATATTTCACCGCATCCATAAAAAATGTTTCCGACACTCAGGTCGGCGACACCGTGACGACGGCGGCAGATCCCTGCGCCGAGTCTCTGCCCGGCTACCGCCCCGCCCGTGCGATGGTCTACTGCGGCATTTACACCGAGGACGGCAGTAAGTATCCCGACCTGCGCGATGCGCTCGAAAAGCTCCAGCTCAACGATGCATCGCTGTCGTTTGAGCCGGAGAGCTCGGCAGCCTTGGGCTTTGGCTTCCGCTGCGGCTTTCTCGGCATGCTGCACATGGAGGTCATTCAGGAGCGCCTTGAGCGCGAGTTTGACCTCGACCTCGTAACGACTCTGCCGAGCGTTATATACAAGGTAGTAAAGACCGACGGCGGCGTGGTCATGGTCGACAATCCTCACAACTATCCCGACCCCGGCGTTATAGAGCACGCCGAGGAGCCGTATGTCAAGGTGTCGATAATAACTCCCAACGATTATGTCGGCAATATAATGCCTCTGTGCCAGGACAGGCGCGGCGAGTACAAGGATATGCAATATCTCGACTCGCACCTCGTCGAGCTGCGCTACGAGATGCCGCTCAACGAGATAATATACGACTTTTTTGACACTCTCAAGGCGCGCACGAAGGGCTATGCCTCGCTCGACTATGAGCTGAGCGAATATAAGCCCTCAGAGCTCGTCAAGGTCGATATCCTGCTCAACGGCGATCAGGTCGACGCCCTCAGCTTCATAGCGCACAAGGACAAGGCATACCCCAGAGCGCGCAAGCTCTGCGAAAAGCTCAAGGACAATATCCCCCGCCAGCTTTTTGAGGTGCCCATCCAAGCTGCCATCGGCGGTAAGATCATTGCACGCGAGACCGTTAAGGCAATGCGCAAGGATGTCCTTGCAAAGTGCTACGGCGGCGATATAACCCGAAAGAAGAAGCTGCTTGAAAAGCAGAAGGAGGGCAAAAAGAAAATGCGCCAGCTCGGCACGGTGCAGATACCGACCGAAGCCTTCCTTGCAGTTCTCAAGCTCGACGAATAGCGGAAATAGTATAAAGCCTCTGACAGAGCTTTATCGCGCCGTATGAAAAATCCCACCTGCCGCGCGGCAGGTGGGATTTTTCAATAAAACATTTTTACTTTTTTCACCGTCTGCTTACATGGAGCATCAAAAAGCGCTGCGGCGTAAATTTCGTTTATCAGTCGAACTTAGGCTGCTTTTCGTAATCGGTATACTGCCGGTCAAACTTCTTCTCCTCGGGCAGGAGATCGAGACCGATGGTGCCGCCGGGGTTCATGTTGTATTTCGGGTCAAAATAATTCTTGAGCACCTTGAACACACCGTATTCCTTTTCGCCGATGTAGCCCTCAAGCCACGGCGCAAACATCTTGCCTATGCCGTGATGATGGCTGATCGACGCTCCGGAGCGCTGGATGGCATCAAGAATGGTCGTATGATAAGCCTTGAACTCCTTCTCGTCCTGCATTTTGGTCAGGAAGATGAAATAGAGATTTGCACCCTGCGGATAGCAGTGGGACATATGTGTCGTTACGACGGTGTTTGGCAGAGCGTGACAGACCTTGCGCACATCGAGGTGCACCTGCTCCATGTTCGACCAGTTGACGGTGCACTCAAGGGTATCGGTGGTGATGCCGAAATCCATGAGCGTATCGCGCAGGTACGGGTCGTTGAAGCGTCCCTTTTCCCAGCTCTTGGTGACATAGCCGGTCAGCGGCAGACCGCCGTGAGCGCGGGCGATCTTTGAAATATTCTTTGCGACATTCCTGGAGTAGCCCTTTTCGCCGTCGGTGAAGCCGAGGAAGAGGCAGCGCTCCATATCCTTATATCCGAGCTTATCGAGCAGCGGATAAAGCGGCGTGTCGTCAACATTGTACAGTCTGAGCATCATGCTCGTCTCTTCCTGATCGGACAGACGGAACACGGAGGAATATCCGCACTCGTGCTGCATCATCTCGCGGGCAGCCTTCATCGCCTCATCCCATGTTTTGAAGATGTAAGAGAATCTTCTGCGGTTCTCAGGCATCCAGCGGAATATCTTGAGCGTGACCTCGGTGAGGACGCCGAAGGTGCCCTCCGAGCCCATCATTATCTGGTTGAGATCGGGGCCGCAGGCCTCGCGGGGATAGTGGCTTGTGGTTATCGTCCCGATAGGGGTCGCGTACTTCTGGCTGAGAACTATATCTGCGATGCAGCCGTAGTAGGTGCTGTTCTGACCGGCGCCGCGCGTGACCGTCCAGCCGCCGACGGAGGAATACTCAAAGCTCTGCGGGAAGTGACCGCAGGTGTACTGACGCTTTGCGCCGAAAAGCTCGGGAGCATTCTGGAGCGTTTTTTCGAGATCGGGACCGGACATACCCGCCTGAACCGTGATGGTCTGGTCTATCTCGTTAAAGGAGATCACCTTGTTAAAGCGCTTTCTCATGTCGAGCGAAATGCCGCCCTTTATGGGCTCGACGCCGCGGGTCACGGAGCTGCCGCCGCCATAGACATACAGCGGGATGTCATGCTCTGTAGAATATGCGACTATCCTCTCGACCTGCTCGGTGGTATCGGGATAGAGAACGACATCGGGAACGGAGTCGATGATCTTATGGCGCAGACGGAGAATGTCATATGCGGTAAAGCCGTATGCCACGGCAAGGCGGTCGTAGTCGGAAACCGAGAAGCCCTCCTCGCCGACTATCGCCTTAAGTGCGTCGAGGTGCTCCTGCGCAAGCTTTACGGGGTGATCGGACAGATCGACCTTATCAAAGCCTATATCGTCAGAGTACTCCTTAAAGTCATCATCAGTGAGCTTAAAGACCTCCTTCATCATCTTGTACAGCGATTCCTTGGGGAACTTAAAGAACTCGGGATCGCCCCAGCGGAAGATGGAGCGGTAGCTGTCCTTCGGAGCGGGGGTATCTACCCATTTGGGCCGGAAGCCCTCGTACTTCTTATGGCTCATCAGATCATATTCCTTTCTTTGAGGTTGTTCATCGTTGCGTAAAGGGGTCTTACATTTTTATATATCTTGCGGTAGACCTTGTTGTACATATTCATGTAAACTTCGTGATTCTTGGGATCGGGCGTGAATACTTCCTTCTCATGTACCATGCTCTTTATTGCCGCGTCAAAGCCGTCAAACTCGCCCTTTGCGACAAATGCCACCATTGCCGCGCCCAGCGAGCACGCCTCATGCGTGTGGATACGCTTTACCGGCAGTCCGAAGGTGTCGGCAAGTATCTGGCAGGCGATGTCGCTCTTTGAGCCGCCGCCGCCGACATACAGCTCGGTTATGTGCTTCCTGCCGCGCTTTTCCATGCTCTTCATGGACATATACAGCTCAAGGCAGATGCCCTCGATTATCGCGCGGTATATGTGATACTTGGTGTGATAGTCGGAAAAGCCTATTATCGCGCCGTAGGAATCGGGCTTGAGGACATCGGGAGTCCAGTACGGCTGGAGCATAAGCCCCTGACAGCCGGCAGGGACGGCAGCGGCTTTCTTGTTGAGTACCTCCTCCGGCGATACGCCGAGCCGTTCAGCCTCCTCCCTGTCCTTGTCTCCGAACTCCTTTATAAACCAGCTCAGCATCCAGAAGCCGCGGAATACCTGAATTTCTGGGTTCCATGCCTTGTTTATTACCGCGGGGTAGGACGGCAGGAATGCCTGCGGCTCGAAATATTTTTCCGTATACATCTCGATAGTCGAGCTTGTGCCGAACGAGATGGATGCCTTCTCCGGACTCGCGACCGAAAGCCCCAGAGTTTCGCACGCCTTATCGGCACCGGTTGCGATAAGCGGCAGACCCTCCGGCGCGCCGGTTAGCTCGGCCGCCTCCTTTGTTACGCAGCCGAGCACCTCGCCGGAGGGAATGAGCTCATACAGCCGGTCCTGCGGGACATCGTAAAAGCAGCGGGTGAGATCGTTTTCCTTCATCCAGCACTTTTTCTTATAGTCCATGGGGATATGCGCTATGGTGTTTGCCGGAGTGTCGGCAAGTCTGCCGGTCATACGGTAGTTGAGGTACGCGGGCAGGCAGACTATCTTCTTCGTGCGCGCCCATACCTTAGGCTGCTTCTGGCGCACCCAGTTGACCTTGGAGGTGCGGTAAACTATCTTTGTGCCCTTGCCCATGCCTATAAGCTCAAACAGCGCCTCCTTCCATAGCGGGAACGGATCGTCATACACACATTTGCGCGCATCGAGCCAATGTATTATATCGCGCGTGGGCTTGTAGTTTTCATCGAGGAAAACAAGGGTATCCCGGATGACGGTGACTGCGCAGGCTATAATGTCGGGCACCTTGTCGGCATTTCTTGCCATGAGTGCCTTGCTTGCAGCGCACATACTGTCAAAGTAGAAGTCGGTTTTCTGCTCCGCCCAGCCCGGACGCTGCCGGAAATAAGGCTCTGCATACTTGACCTGTTCCTTATCAACGATATTACCCTGCTTATCAACAAGAACAGCTCTCGTGCTTTGGGTACCTACATCATAGGTCAGGATGAGTGGGTTGTTCATTTTGCTCCCTCCGATACGGAATTTATATTCTGTTTTAATAGATCACTTGTTGATATGACATCAACGCCGAGACCGAGCACATTGCCGATAACGACATCTCCCCTGCCGATACGCTCCGTAAGCGTTACGGCGTTTATCTCGCGCATGACATCGAATATCTTTTCCTTGGGAATATCGTCGGACACTCTGACGGGCAGCACCGGACAGCCGGGGAACACGGTCTTTACCGTGGAGCACACGGTACGCTTCGGCGCCGTCATCTCGCTTACGGCAAATGCCCTGCCGCGCGGGCAGTTATTGCCGGTGACGATATAATCGCCATCCTTTTCCTCGACCGTAAGCCGGCAGCCGCGCGGGCAGCCGATACACACGAGCTGCTTCATTTTACCACCTCTATCTCAAAACGGACATCGCTGTTTTCGTCAATCCCGAGCTTTGTCATATCCAGCGTGAGCTGCTGCATCTCCGGCGGACGCAGGAACGGATAGGTCTTTTTCCATACCTCTTTCCCGTTTATCTTAAGGCGCAGTCTGCTCTTGTCAACGACCCTTTTCGAGCGGAAGTAAAACACCGCCTTGGAGTTATCCGCATTCAGGTCGAGCCGCTGCGGGACGAGGTACAAAAACTCGCCGCCTATATTTATATCTACCATATTTTGCTCAGCGGCGCAATATGCGGCGGCGTTTCTGCCCGCCTCCTCGCCGGATTCGGAGACAAAATCGACAAGATCGTTTACATGCAGCGCGTTGCCGCAGGAGAATATGCCGGGCACCTTTGTCATAAGCTGCGCATCGCATATGGGACCTCCCGTATGGCTGTCAAGCTCAACGCCGAGGCTTTGGGCAAGCTCGTTTTCCGGAATCAGCCCGACGGAAACGATGAGGGCGTCGCACTCTATTCTCTCGGCGGTCTCCGCTATCGGCTTATAGTCTTCATCTACCGCGCACACCTCCACGGCTTCGAGCCTGTCCCTGCCGAACACGCGCGTTACGGTATGGCTGAGGCGGAGAGGTATGTCATAGTCGGTAAGACACTGCTGGAGGTTTCGGGTAAGTCCCGAGGGAGTGGGGTTTATCTCATAAACTCCGAGCACCTGCGCACCTTCAAGCGTTAAGCGGCGCGCCATTATAAGTCCTATATCGCCGCTGCCGAGGATGACACACTTTTTTGTCGGCATAACGCCGAGGCGATTGGTGAAATGCTGTGCGGTTCCGGCGGTGAAAATGCCCGCAGGACGCGTCCCGTGGATAAATACCTGCTTTGCAGTTCTCTCACGGCAGCCGGTGGCAAGCACAAGGCTCCTGCCGGTAACGGTTTTGATCCCGTCGCGTGATACGAGCGTTACGGCAAAGCCCTCGTCCGTTTTTTCGGCGCGGGTAACGAATGTCCGGCACAGCACCTGTATATCGGTCTGAGCGATCTTATCCATGAACCGCTCGACATACTCCGGTCCCGCAAGGCGCTCTCCGAAGCGGCGCAGTCCGAAGCCGTCGTGAATACACTGCTTGAGCATACCGCCGAGGCGCTCCTCGCGTTCAACGATGAGCACTCTTGCTCCGCTTTCGTCTGCCGCCGCGGCAGCGGCAAGTCCTGCCGGTCCGCCGCCGATAACTATTACATCTGCATCAGTCATTTTCGCGGCTCCCCTTCTTGCTTTTAAATATTATGGGCGACTGCTCGGAGCTCTTTCTGACCTCCGTCAGCTCAACGCCGAGATATTCGGCGATTATCTGCACCACCAGCGGCGAGCAGAATCCGCCCTGACACCTGCCCATGCCGGGTCTAACGCGCTTTTTAACGCCGTCGACCGTCGGCACGCACACGCTGCTGCGCAGCGCATCGAGGATCTCGCCGCGGCTCACTTCCTCGCAGCGGCACACGATAACGCCGTAGTCCGGGTTTTCCTTTATAAGCTGCGCACGCTTTTCGTCGTCCATCACGGCAAGATGCGGCGGCGCATGGCGAATAGGGTCAAAGCTGTCGTTTTTCTCCGCGCAGAGCTTTTGCGCAATATACCCGGCTACATCCTCCGCGACCGCCGGAGCGGTCGTGAGTCCCGGAGACTGTATGCCGGCGACATGGAATATATTTTTCGTTTTTCTGCCGGGCTCGATTATAAAATCCTCCTCGTATGTAGGCGCGCGAACGCCGGTGAAGTAGGTTATTATATCGCGCTCGGACAGGTTCGGCATCGTAATTTTCTGCTTTGCGAAAACACGCTCTATGCTTGCCGGATCGGTTGCCGTGTTCTCCCGCTCGGGAGTCTCCACCGCGTCGGGACCTATGAGCAGATTATCGTGCGCCGTGTGCAGGATGCCGCCGCCCTTCGTGTGCGTATGCCCGGGGGTCCGGGCTCCGACCACGGATGCGATGGTATTAAAGCGCGCACCGGTCTTTTTATCGAGGATCGAGTTCGTTCCGCGGCGGGGATGGATGCTGAAAAATCTGTCCTGCGCCATCTGCGCCACGACATCGGCGTAAACTCCCGCGCAGTTAATGACCTGCCCGGGGTACACCGTGCCTCTGTTTGTGTAAACCTCTTTTATCTCGCCGTTTTCTGCCTTCATGCCGGTAACGGCGGTATTGAGCGATATCCTTGCTCCGTTATCAACGGCATTCTCGGCATAGCCGATAACGAGGTTATACGGGCTGACGCTGCCTGAGGAGGGATTCGAGATCGCAAACGCGACATCCTCGGATATTTCCGGTTCTCTCTTTCGTATCTCATCGCCCGAGACGATGCGCGTATCCTCAATGCCGTCTGCAATTCTGCGCCACTGTGCATACAGCCACACAAACGGCAGCCAGCTTTTGCGTGTAAAGCAGGCATACTGACCCGTGCGCATAAACGGAACATCCAGCTCGCGGCATACGTCACCATACATGTGATTTGCCCTTCTTATGTATTTATGCTTGAGCGTTCCCCTCGAAAGGTCAACGCCGGGGTGCACCTCGCCGTCGTTCCTGCCGGAGGCTCCGAGGGCAAGGTCTGCCTCCTTTTCCAGCACGAGAATGCTCAGCTTATAGCGCGCAAGCTCACGCGCTATAGAGCAGCCCGATATGCCCCCGCCGATTATGAGCACATCGCACCTTTCACCGTCAAGAGCCGTATCCTGCACCGACGGCATGTGCATTTTTTCCGGAACGGCATTCCTGAGCACGATATCGTTGACGACATGGGTGCTCGAATGCGGCACTGCTGCCGTCATCCCCGCCTCTACTATGTCGTTCCAATCCTCCAGCTCACCGGTGAGGACTATGCAGCCGTCTCTCAGCTCGGCACTGACTTTTCCTCCGAACCTTTTATTCAGCTTTCTGTTGATATAGTTAATATTCACGAGACCGCCCTCATACACTGTGTATAGTTTCTTCCATTATACCGCATTAAAGCTTTTAGTCAATGATCGTCAAATTATTGACACTATTTGACCGATGTGGTTACACTTTTGTTGTTGAAAATATGCCGGTCGTATTGTATATTATTTTGTACGGTAAAGTGAGGTGTTTGGTATTAACATTCTATATCTGATAAACTATGCCGGAAAGGCGGGAACGGAAAAGTATGTGTCAAACCTGATGCGTATTCTTTCCGCGCAGGGAGAAAACTGCCACCTTGCGTATAATGTCCCCGGTCAGCTTTCGGAAATGATGAGTGCCGAGGGGTACCCCTGCTTTCAGCTTGAAATGAGCACCCGCAAGGCGCTTTCGGCTGCAAAAAAGCTTGCGCGGTACTGCCGCGAAAACGAGATCAGCGTCATCCACGCCCAGTATCCGATGGAAAATGTCATAGCGATACTGTCAAAGCTCTTTTATAAAAAGGTCAAGGTTGTTTACACCAGCCACCTTACGATATATCAGAGCGCGAAGTGGAAGATACTCAACCGCATATTCACTCCGTTTAATCACAGGGTAATAGCGGTATGCCGTCAGGGTGTCGACATATTGGCTGCAAACGGGGTCAGGAAAAGCCGCATTCAGGTGGTGTATAACGGCGTTGAGCCTGCCGGTCAAAGAGTATACGACCGCAGCTTTGCCCGCAGCTTCAATGTTCCGGACGATACCTTCGTCATGTCCATCATGGCGCGCTATGCTCCCGAAAAGGGACTGCCGTTCCTGCTGGCCTCTCTCGCAAAGCTCAGAAAAAAAACGGACAAGCCGTTTGTCTGCTTCATCGCCGGCGACGGTGAGGAATTTGACGATTTTGCCGTGATGTGCACAAACAGCAAAATGAACGACTGCGTTATCCAGCTCGGCTTTCGCCGCGATTCTGACAAAATGCTGCGCTCCTCCGACCTGTATCTGAACACAAGCTCCGATAGTGAGGCGATGAGCTTTGCCATACTTGAGGCAATGAATGCCGGCGTTCCGCTTGTGGTCACCGATGTCGGCGGCAGCCGTGATCTTGCCCAGACTCACACGGTTTGCGGCAAGGTGCTCGATTACGGAGACAGCGACGGCTTTGCCAATGCGATATTTGAGCTTATGGAAAACAAAGAGCTGCTGATGCAGTACTCCGACAATGCCATAAAAAAAGTCAGCGAGGAATTTGATCTCAGCAAGCTGGCTATAGATGTCTTTGAGACATACAAATAATTTCACGAGGTAGAAAACATGATCGACAAAAACGGGAAGCTTTTCGGAAAGATAAACATTATTGACCTGCTCATCATTCTCATGGTGATAGCCGCCGTTGTATTCCTTGCAACCAAAATGTTTTCCCCCGCCAAGGAGACCACCAAGACGAACACGACCAAGGTCGCTATAACCTTCTATGCGGAGAAGGCACCGACAAATGTCACCGATATGCTCGTTGAGGGTGCACCCTCCTTCGAGGAAACGACCAATGTCGGCTTCGGCACCGTCACCGCCTTCAGCTCTGAGCCGGCATACGGCTGGGTGAACGACGCTCAGGGCAACCTCCTGAAGGGTCCCATTGTCGGAGACGAGTATCTGACCGTATCCGTCGAGGTCGACGGCAATCTCACCGACAACGGCGTTTACCTTGGCAGCAAGCTTTACTGCGTCGGTGCAAACTACACAATGCATTTCGGCAAGGTAATGCTGTATTCCGAGATAGTCAGCATAACTCCCGCGGAGTGAGCTATGGCTGAAACTATCACGAAAGGGGTGACGCAAATTTGCAATATGGTGCTATACTGACCACTCTTTACACTGCGTGGCTGCAAAGCGGCTTCTTTGCCTTTCTGAGAAAAATATATACTCCGCTGAAAAATGCCTATAACGACCTTGCGCTTGTAAGGCTTGCAAGGCATCGCGACACGGTACAGGATAAATACGATCAATCGCTTTTTGCGCGTATGATCAACTTCCTGCTCGAGCTCATACGCAGGATAATTGCCGCGATCGCAAATATCCTGCGTCCCGCATTTTCGTCGAGTGTATTTGTTAAGCTGTGCAGCGGCTCGGTATTTCTCAACTTTGAGTTCATGCTCGGCGCGTTTATCTGCGGAATGTTCATCGTCCCGCACGACTACTGGAGCAATTCATACGCCGTGCTTGCGGCGTTGGGCTTTCTCACGCTGTATCTTATATTGGCCGGCTGCGGCAAGCGTAAGCTTCTGGCGCCGTCCAAGCTTGGTCTGCCGCTTGCCTTGTTTGCAATAACGCTCGTTTTGAGCCTGCTGTTCAGCTTTGCACGCGCCGACAGCGAGCGAATACTGCTGTTTTTCGTTGCGGCGTTCGCCCTTGCCTATGTCATTGCGGCGGATATTACCGAGGAAAAGCAGCTTACAAAGCTTATGGCTTTCATATACATTGCCGTCATGCTGACTTCAATGTATGCGATAATCCAGAGAAAATTCGGATTGGTTTATGCCAGCGCTTCGTTTACAGATCTTCTCATAAACTCCAATATGCCCGGCAGAGTTACCTCCACTCTTGATAATCCGAACAACTATTCGGAGTTTATCATTTTATTCATGCCCCTGTGCGCGGCATTTGCCGGCTCGCGCAAGCAGCAGTGGCTCACGGTGCTGCTGTTTCTCGGGCTTGCATTCCCTGCGGCAGGCATTTTGATGACCTACTCCCGCTCGGGGTGGATCTCTCTGATGCTCGCGGCATTCGTCTATATCTGGCTCAGGAACAAAAAGCTCATTCCGGCGTTCATTGTGCTCGCCGTGCTTGCCATACCGTTCCTGCCCGCAAGTATTCTCAGCAGAATAACGAGCATATTCACCAGCTTCTTCGGCAGCGGCTATGTGGACAGCTCGGCTTCCCACCGGCTCAAGCTCTGGAAGGCGGTCATCTATATGATCCGCGACTACGGTGTGACCGGTATCGGTCTTGGACCGAAGGCGTTTGCGGCGGTATACCCGAGCTACTCGGTAATGGGCGCGGCAGACGGCGCATATCACACGCAGTCGCTGTTCCTTGAACTCATTGTTGAGGTCGGTGTGCTTGGACTTGTATCGTTTGTGTGGATGGCTCTGCGAAACATCAAAAACTGCGTCATCGCACAGAGAAGCGCATCCGGAACCGTGTATTTTGTGCTCATTGCATGTGCGGCATCGTTTATCGGCATCACATTCTCCTGCATAGTCGAGTATATCTGGTTCTACCCCAGAATCATGTTTGCATATTTCATTTTGCTCGGCATAGCATATGCGGCAATAAACATTTCGCGCAACGACGCTCAAGGGCAGCTTAAATAACAAAAAACCTGTCGGTTCAATGCCGACAGGTTTTCTTATTTACTTCGTTCCGAATATACGGTCGCCGGCATCGCCCAGTCCGGGGACGATGTAGCCGTGCTCGTTGAGGTGATCGTCGAGCGCCGCGACAAAAATATCAACATCGGGGTGATCTGCCTGCATGCGCTCAACGCCCTCGGGAGCGCCGATGATGCACATGAGCTTTATATGCTTTACGCCGTCTTCCTTCAGGAACTGGATCGCTGCGGAAGCCGAGCCGCCGGTTGCGAGCATGGGGTCAACGACGATGACATCTCTCTCCTCGATGTCGGGCGGCATCTTGAAGTAGTACTTCACCGGCTCAAGAGTCTCGGGGTCACGGAACAGACCGATATGGCCGACCTTGACATTGGGCATCATGCTGACCATACCGTCAACCATGCCGAGACCGGCGCGCAGGATGGGAACGACGGCAAGCTTCTTGCCGGCAATGCGTTTTACGGTCGCCGGTGCGACGGGAGTTTCCACCTGTACTTCTTCCAGAGGGAGATCTCTCGTGGCTTCATAGCACATAAGCATCGCTATCTCGGATACAAGCTCTCTGAATTCCTTAACGGATGTTCCCTTGTCTCTGAGGATGGACAGCTTATGCTGGATAAGAGGGTGATCGAATACGCAAACCTTGCTCATTATTATTCTCCTTTTCAGTGCGCTCCGGTAAGGAGCCTATTTATATACACCGGCAGAGCCGGCTTCTATACTATTTCATTCTCTCCTGACGCTCACGCTCAGCCTGGCTCAGGCGCAGATACACCGGCAGCAGCTCGTCTGCCGTTCCGGGAGTCTTGTCCAGCGCCGCCATTGCAACGCCCCACGCGCTCTGATACACGAGGTTTTCCGGCGCCATGCGGCAGGCTATGCCGAGCTTTCTCATGTGCTCGTATGTAAGCCTTGCTCCGTCGCCGACGAGAAAGGCATTTTTCCCGTCTATCTCCTTTGCCAGCTCGTCAAGGGCTATAGCTCGGTCGGAGCACAGACGGTGCGGCTTACCGTCTTCTATTTCAAACAGTGCGTTATATACCTGGCTTCGTCTTGCATCCATGACAGGGCAGATAACTCCTCCCGCGGACACACCGTGCCACGACATCGCCTCAAGCGTAGAAACGCCGACGCAGCTCTTATCGGATGCCCATGCAAGTCCCTTCACGGTGGAAACACCTATCCTGATGCCTGTGAATGAGCCCGGACCGTGGGCAACGGCGATAAGATCAACGCCGGCTATAGTTTTTTCCGTATTTTTCAGCATATCGTCCACCATCGGCAGCAGCGTGCGGCTGTGGGTGAGTCCGCTGCACTGGGTGTACTGAGCGACGAGGCTTTCATCCTCCGTCAGTGCGACCGATGCGGCCTTTGCGGAGGATTCAATTGCAAGTATCAGCATCCGGCTTTCCCCTCCTCGATGGTTATCCTTCTGTCGGTATCGGACAGCTTGTCAATGCGCAGGACGATCTCGTCGCCGAAAAACGCATCCTCGACCTTCTCGCTCCATTCGACGGCGCAGACCGCACCGCGGCGGAGATAATCCTCCCAGCCGATATCGAACAGCTCATCGGCACTCTCAAGCCGATACATATCGAAATGGATGAGCTCTCGCTCACCCTCATATTCGTTTACGATCGTAAATGTCGGGCTGGAAACGCGGCAGCTAAGCCCCATTCCACGAGCCAGACCGCGCACGAAGGCCGTTTTTCCGGCACCGAGGTCTCCGTACATGGCAATTACCGTGCCGTCCGGGAGATCCTTTGCAAAGCGCTCGCCTATGCTCTCGGTCTCCGCCTCGCTGTGGCTTATAAGCATCTGCACTGATCTCACCTCATTTTTAAACTTTTTCTGAATTTGAATTATACCACAAGATACCTCATTGCGTAAAGGGCAATAATATGCTAAAATGTAGCCTGTCCGATTATGATAATTTGTGAAATCGAGCATTTTTTGAAGGGCGGCGGCAGCGATTAAAATAGATTCCCGAAAAATTAAAGACTTTTTCAGACGAGCCGATATCTTTCTTCTCGTCATCTGCACCGTATGCACTGTATTCGGCATAGTCATGATCTACAGCATGACGAAGTCCTACGGCTGGACAAAATATGTTTTCGTTCAGAGCTTTTCAATGTTCATAGGCATCGCCGCTTTCGTAATATTCACGGTCATTGACCCCGATCTTATTGCGGACAAGTGGGTGTATCTTACGATATTCAACGTTTTGTTCATCGTCGGTCTTCTCTTTTTCGGAACCGTGGTCAACGGCTCGCGCGCGTGGTACCGCTTCGCCGGCATAGGTGTTCAGCCCTCGGAGATCGTGAAGGTCATATTCATCGTTCTGCTGGCGCGGCAGATCGCAAATTATAAGGAACAGCGCACGCTCAATCGGTTTTCATCCATAGTGAAGCTCGGTCTGCACTTCCTGCTGTATTTCGGTCTCATAGTCGTTATCCCGAACGACCTCGGCAGCGCACTCATATTCATGGCGATATTCGTCATCATGCTTGTCTGCGCCGGCATTGCGTGGTACTGGATGGCGGCCGCGGCAGCAGCCGTTGCTGCGATGATACCTCTGTTTTGGAACTTTCTGCTTAAGGAGTACCAGAAGCAGCGCATCCTCGCACCGTATATCCCCGACGTCGTCGATCCCACCGGTCAGGGCATAACATGGCAGACCAATCACTGCAAGAATGCTCTCGCCTCCGGACGGTGGACGGGCGTGGGCTTCGGCGAGGGCAGCTTCTCGCAGAGCAGCTACAACGCGCGGCACACGGACTGCGTTTTTGCCTCCATAGGCGAGGAGCTCGGCATGATCGCCTGCATCATCATAATAGTGCTGCTGAGCATTATAATCATTCGATGCTGCGTTATCGGGCTGCGCTCCGGCAGTCCCTTCGGAATGCTCATATGCTTCGGTGTTGCGGCATCCCTTGCCTTCCAGACCTTTGTCAACATCGGCATGTGCATCGGCATAACCCCCGTCGTCGGCATAACGCTGCCGT
>CAVHZB010000030.1:0-35717 GCA_963640555.1 Phascolarctobacterium succinatutens | reverse complement strand
GCGGAAAGTTTTATGACTGGATCGTCAGCGGCAGCGCGGTAGTCCACAGCTCCGCAATCTGGACCTCAGGTGAGATCGATGCATCCATCTTCGCCTCCGGCACCGGCACTCAGGCGGATCCGTACATCATAAGCACAAAGGAGCAGCTCATAGCCTTTGCCGGCTCCATGAACGATAAGATCGACTACACCGGCAGGTATGTGGCTCTCGGTGCGGATATCGACATTTCCGGCGCACAGTGGAGCCCCGTCGGCGGCAGCCAGTATGCCTTCAACGGTACATTTGACGGCGCAGGTCACGGCATTTCCGGAATGACCGTCGGCACGGCAGACGCTCCCCTTGCACTCGATAAGGAAAACCTCTATATCGGTCTGTTCGGTGTGCTCGGCAGCGAGGCCACAGTCAAGAACCTTAAGGTCACAGACTTTGAGATATACGCATCCTATGAGGCAAGCGCCTACATCGGCGGTATTGCGGGCTATAAGGACGGCTCGCGCACCAGCGGTGTTTACACCGGTGCAGTCATCGACTCCTGCTATACCTCCGGCAAAATAGCTTACACCGGCGCCAAGGGCAATCAGTTTGTCGGCGGCATAGTCGGTATGCAGTACAAGGGAGCCGTCATAAACAGCGCAGCCGAGGTCACCGCCTCCTGCGTGGTAGCCTCCGGCGATCTTGCGGAGATCGGCGGCATCACCGGTCTTAACAATCGCGGTCTTATCGCAAACTGCCGTGCCGACAGCGACCTTTACGGCAGCGGCAGCAGAAAAGACGGCAACGAGGGCATGGCGGTGGTCAGCAATCTCGTGGCGTGCAACGCGGGAGCGCTCGTAAACAGCTTTGCCTCCGGCGATACGAAAACCAAGGAATACTCCACCTATGTCGGCATGGTATCCGGCTGGGTCACCGGTATCGGCAAGACCTACAGCTGCTGGTACGATCTCGGCAGCACCATGTTCATCGGCGAGGACGATGTAAAGCAGACCGTTAACCCCGTTGAGCCCATAGGCACCAAGGTGGCCTCCGGCGTGAACGACGAGGGCGACGCGTACACCGGCGGTCTTGTTGACAAAATGACCGGAGTAAAGACCGTTTCCGCAGAGACCGCAAAGGAGCTCAACGCCTCCTTCGATGCATTCCCCGTTGACATCACCGTTTACGGCGTCGGCGCGGACAGCCTTAAAAAGTGGGTGTATGATGCCGATGCGAAGACTCTCGCCTTCGGCGGCGAGACCGCTTCCGTCACCTATGTCCAGCCCGAATGCGAGAAGGTCGTAAAGCCCGAGCTCAAGCTCATGGACGGCACATGGTACGGCAGAGACGACAACAAGGCGAGCGTAGTTTCCATCGAGGTCGAAAACGGCGAGATAACGGCGGTAAAGGTGCTCAGCGGTCAGACCGAGGGCGACGCTTATGATGCGGCTCTTGAAAAGGCAAAGTACAAGGCCACCTACGGCGACTTCTCGACCTACGAGGCTGCCGATCCCTCAAAATTTGCCGGCGGCTCCGGCACCGAGGCGGATCCCTACCTCATTTCGAACGAGGCACAGCTCAGGTACCTGTCAAGCTCCATAAACTCCGATGTGAGCTGGAAGGGCGTTTACTTCAGGCAGACCGCAGATATAACCCTGTCCGATGCAGATTGGATATCCATCGGCTGGGCGCTCAACGGCGAGGTGAACGGTAAGAAGACCGCGATCTGCGCCTACCCGTTCCGCGGCAGCTACGACGGCGGCGGATACACGATCTATAACCTCACGGTCGGCAGCAAGGACGCACCCGCCGATCAGATGACCAGCGGTCTTTTCGGACTCACGGCAGGCGACCTCAGCACGAACGAGCTGCCCGCAGAGGGTCAGCAGACCGTCACCATCAAGAATGTAAACCTCAAGGACATCGACATCAATGTCTCCACCCGCTATGAGACCTTTGCAGGCGGTCTTGTCGGCTCGGGTCAGGGCGGTATCTACATAGACAACTGCACCGTTGAAGGTACCATGAACATCACCACCTCCGAAAGCTTCTGCCGTGCCGGCGGTCTTGCGGCAAGCGTGCTGCGCGGCTGCGTCACAAACTGCGGCGCCGATGTCGATATAACCGCAGTTACCGACACCAACCATGTCTATGCAGGCGGACTTTACGGTATGGATAACCGCGTTACCACCCTCAACTGCTATGCTCTCGGCGATATCACCGGCAACAGCACCAATAACAACAAGGTCCACATCGGCGGTCTCGTCGGTCAGGCGGGCGGCATACACTATAACTGCTATGCGGCAGGCGATGTGGTATCGCTGAAGACCACCACCGATGTAGGCGGTCTCAACGGCCGCTCCGGCGGCATCGCCGGCGATTACCGCTGCTACTTCAATTCCGATGCCGTTCAGAAGCAGGGCGACACCGTTAATTCCGAGAATGTGGCAGTGGGCGTGAACGCCAACGAAAACGCCATGGTAAAGGATGTCGAGGGCAAGAGCGCCAAGGAGCTTGCAGGCGGCGATTTCGCAGCGCTTCTCAACTCCAATACCGAGGAAAAGGCCGTTAAGGATGCAGCCGATGTAATTGCCGTTCAGCTTGCCGACAGTGCAGAGCGCGGCTATGTCCAGTGCAATTACTATGACGGCACCGAGCTCCTCGGCTGGATAGTCAAAGACGGCGCCGTGGTCATTGGCGAGGATGTATATCCCTTCAGCGATGTCGATGTAAACGGCGTGCACAGCCAGTATGCCGACGCTATCAAATGGGCATACAATGAGGGCATCACCACCGGCGCAGAGCCCGGCATATTCAAGCCTGATTCCGGCTGCACCCGTGCCGAGGTCGTGACCTTCCTGTGGCGCCATGCAGGTTCTCCGTCGGCAGATTCCGACAAGTGCGCCTTCGCTGATGTAGCCAAGGACGCTTACTACTATAACGCGGTGCTCTGGGCAGCCGAGAACGGCATCACCAACGGTGTTGACGCGACGCACTTCGACCCCAACGCCACCGTTACCCGCGCACAGTTCGTGACCTTCCTCTGGCGTTATAACGGCAGCGATAAGGTAAGCTCCGATAAGGGCTTTGGCGATGTTTCGCAGGGCACTTACTATTATGACGCGGTGCTCTGGGCAGCCGAAAACGGCATCACCAAGGGCGTCGGCGGTAATATGTTCGCACCCGACTGGGCGTGCCTGCGCGCGCAGGTCGTAACGCTCATCTATCGCAGCGAAAGCGGCAAGTAAACAGACTCTTGATCATGCGTCCGGTGCTTTTTGTGCCGGATGCATGATTTTTGCTGCCTGATACTGTGCATTTTGTTGTAAATGACAATTGACTTTTGCCATTTAAAGCGCTATTATTTGTCCATGAAAAAACGGTGGCCGGAGCCATCGAAGCCAAGCGAAGGGAGAAGCTGCAATGAGCATCTGCGCAATGAACAATTTCATGAACGCCGGCAGACGCTATGAGTCTGTCTATTCCTATTTCCGCTTTGCACAGCTCTGCTATGCAGGGCGTTATTTTGCGGCTTCGTATTTATCCGACCGGCGTGTGGATCCCAGTCTTTTCTGATACTCAGGAAATCTCAGGGTGTTACCGCTCCGGTAGCACCCTGTTTTTTTATTTCACCCTCGCTTGACTGAAGTCAGACCGGGTGGCAGGCAGAAACAATTTAATCTATATTCAAAAAGGAGAAATCGACATGAAGAAGAAAATAACTGCTCTGGTTATGGCGGCGGCAATGTGTCTGAGCTTCGCCGCGTGCGGCAGCGGCGGGGACGATACCGCCAAGGACACCTACACCGTCGGCATCTGCCAGCTCGTTCAGCACGATGCTCTCGACGCTGCCACCAAGGGCTTTAAGGATGCTCTGACGGAGGAGCTCGGCGACAAGGTGCAGTTCGTTGAGCAGAATGCCAACAACGATATCCCGACCTGCGGCACCATCTGCAACGGCTTCGTTTCCGACGGCGTTGACCTCATCCTCGCAAATGCGACTCCGGCGCTTCAGGCAGCCGTTTCCGCAACTCAGTCCATCCCCATCCTCGGCACTGCCGTTACCGAGTACGGCGTTGCGCTTGACATTGAAAACTTCAGCGGCACCGTCGGCGGCAATGTTTCCGGAACCTCCGACCTCGCACCTCTGGATCAGCAGGCCGCAATGATCACCGAGCTCGTTCCCGATGCAAAGACCGTCGGCATACTCTACTGCTCGGCCGAGGCAAACTCCGTTTACCAGTGCGAGGTAGTCAAGGCGGCTCTTGAGGAAAAGGGCATCACCGTTAAGGTCTACACCTTCTCCGACTCCAACGATGTCACCACCGTTACCGCCACCGCCTGCGACGAGTGCGACGCGCTCTACATTCCCACCGATAACACCGCGGCATCCTGCGCCGAGGCAATAAACAATGTCGCTCTGCCTAAGGAGACCCCCATCATTGCGGGTGAGGAGGGCATCTGCAGCGGCTGCGGCATCGCAACTCTGTCCATCGACTACTACCAGCTCGGCGTTACCACCGGCAAGATGGCTGCAAAGATTCTCAAGGGCGAGTCTGACATTTCCACCATGCCCATCGAGTACTACGCAAACCCCGTTAAGAAGTACAACCCCGAGATCTGCAAGGAGCTCGGCATCACCGTTCCCTCCGATTATGTAGAAATCGGCTAATCAATAACCAACCGAAATGAGGTCTGAAAAATGACAATGTCCGTTTACCTGTCCGCCCTGAGCGTTTCCAACCTGATAGGAAGAATGCCCGCCGCAGCTGCGCAGGGCATCATATGGGGACTCATGGCGCTGGGTGTGTTTATAACCTTCCGTCTGCTGGATATACCCGATATGACCGTTGACGGCTCGTTCGCCACGGGCGGCGCCGTTACCGTAATGCTCCTGCTGGCAGGAATGCCGGCATGGGCGGCGCTGCTGATCGCGATAGTTGTAGGCGTTATCACCGGACTGTGCACGGGCTTTCTTCACACAAGGCTCGGCATTCCGGCGATACTGGCAGGTATACTCACGCAGTTTGCGCTGTACTCGATAAATCTGCGCATAATGACAAAGGCCAACCAGACCGCCAGCGTTCAGAAGTTCGGAATGTTCTGGGAGGACGGCAGCGGATTTCTCGTATCCTCGCTGCACATCCCGCAGGCGATACTCGTCGGTGCGGTCATTGCCGCCGTTATCGTTGCGCTGTGCTACTGGTACTTCGGCACCGAGCAGGGCAGCGCCCTGCGTGCAACGGGCAACAACCCCGCAATGAGCCGCGCACAGGGAATACACATTGAGACGATGAAGGTCATCGGACTCGGTCTTTCAAACGGCATAGTTGCCCTTGCGGGCGGACTTATGACCCAGTTTCAGGGCACTGCCGATGTCAGCATGGGGCGCGGCGCGATCGTAATAGGACTTGCCGCTATCGTCATCGGCGAGATACTGTGCGACGCTATCTTCAGCAAGGGCTGCAACTTCGCCGTTAAGCTGTGCTTTATCATTCTGGGCGGCGTTATCTACTATGCTGTCATGGTCGTTATACTTTGGCTCAAGCTCGACCCGAACGACCTCAAGCTGCTCACCGCCGTGATAGTTGCCGTATTCCTTGCCGTGCCGCAGCTCAAGGCGAGGTCAAAAAACTCGTTTGCAAGCGCCAAAAAGCGCGCGATGACTGAAAGGAGCGAGGCATAATGCTTGAGGTAAGAAACATTTCGAAGACCTTTAACGCGGGTACCATAAACGAAAAACGAGCATTGTCCGAGCTCAGCCTGAGGCTTAACGACGGCGATTTCGTCACCGTCATAGGCGGCAACGGAGCGGGAAAGAGCACTCTGCTCAATGCCGTTGCGGGCGTGTGGCCCGTCGATTCCGGAGCCATCATCATTGACGGCGAGGATGTCACCGGTATGCCCGAGTACAAGCGGGCCAAGTACATCGGCAGAGTTTTTCAGGACCCCATGATGGGCACGGCACCCAATATGCAGATCGAGGAAAATCTCGCGCTTGCATACCGCCGCGGCAAAAAACGCGGGCTTAAATGGGGCGTTACCGCAGCCGAGCGCGAGGTATACCGCGAAAAGCTGGCGACTCTCGGACTCGGTCTTGAGGACAGACTCACCGCAAAGGTAGGACTGCTCTCCGGCGGTCAGCGTCAGGCGCTGACGCTTCTCATGGCGTCGCTCCAAACTCCTAAGCTTCTGCTGCTCGACGAGCACACCGCGGCTCTCGACCCCGGTACGGCCAAAAAGGTGCTTGAGCTCTCGGATAAGATAATAAGCGAGAATAAGCTCACGGCGCTCATGATAACCCATAACATGAGCGACGCCATCCGCCACGGCAACCGTCTTATAATGATGGACAGAGGCAGGATAGTGCTTGATATTTCCGGTGAGGACAAAAAGAGCCTCACCAAAGCCGACCTCCTTGAGAGGTTTGCCGAAAAGGCCGGCGCTCAGGAGGAGACCGACGCCGTGCTGCTGTCGTAAATCGTAATATCGTAATAGTGTACAATAAATTACCGCCCGTGAGGTTTTCTCACGGGCGGTAGAGTTTACTTGCTGTTGCAGGAGAATTTCTTTTTCCGCAGGATAGGAAGTCACGCTAAGCCACATTCAATTACAAGGGAGAAGTGCTGTTCACGATAAACTACCGCACGGACATAACGGCCGACCATGTTGTGCTCTGAAAAGGCGTTCTGTACGACCTTACCCGCGTGGACACATTCGAGGGCTACAAAGAGGACTTGACCCTGTATTGTAGCAGACGAGCGGGACAATAATGCTGTATGCTAATTATATACTTGTTGTTTCAATCACCTTCCTGTGCTATACTGGTGACATAATTTTTATATCTGATGACTGATGTGCATGACTGGGGGCGAGAAATAATGGCAAACGAAAGTTTAAGCAAGGCAAAGTCAAAGAAAAACGATGAGTTCTACACGGTATTTGACTACATTCAGAAAGAAATGAACGCTTAGTTGGAATATGACCCCAATGTTTTCCGCGGGAAAACTGTCTTATTGCCTTGCGATGACCCTGCATGGAGTAATTTTACAAGGTATTTTGCACAGAATTTTGAAACGCTTGGATTGAAAAAGTTAATCAGTACCGGCTATGCAACCGAAAGCAAAGAGCAACAATATGAGCAGTATCATCAAATGTCATTGTTTGAATTGCAGTCGCCGCAATACGATGAAAAGAAATCCCGTGCACATGGTAGAATTTTTACACTTGAACGAGACGCTGACAAATCGGGAACTATTGATATAGATGATTTGCAGTGGGAATACTTGGAGGGCGATGGCGATTTTCGCAGTGATGAAGTAAAGGCCTTGCGTGATGAAGCAGATATAATTGCAACAAATCCACCGTTTTCCCTGTTCCGTGACTTTGTCGCATGGGTGATGGAAGCGGACAAAAAACTTGTTGTTATTGGCAATCAAAACGCTATAACATACAAGGAAATTTTCCCGTTGCTTAAAGAAAATAAATTGTGGATAGGCGCAACCAATAACGGCAAAGACATGGTTTTTGAAGTTCCTGAAGGCGCATATGTTGCACCGAGTGACCGCGAGAAAGCCGCAAAATTGGGCTATGTTGGCAATTATACCAGATTGGGAAATGCGTGTTGGTTCACTAACATCGACCACGGCAGGCGACACCAACCTTTATCGCTAATGACTATGGCAGATAATTTGAAGTATAGCAAGCATAAACAGATTAGAGAGCAGGGCTATGTAAAATATGATAATTACGACGCAATAGAGGTTCCGTTTGTAGACGCTATTCCCAGTGATTACTTTGCGGATATGGGAGTGCCGATTACATATCTTGAAAAACACAATCCCGAACAGTTTGAAGTTGTAAAATTCCGCAAGGGAAATGATGAAAAAGACTTGACATACACAGTTGAAGCCGACACAATTTTGACAGACAGACAGACAGACAGACAGACAGACAGACGCAGAATTACGCCTTACTTCAGAATTATCATCAGGCGCAAGATGTAATGGTATCATGGGAGTGCCAATCACATTCCTTGAAAAGTTCAACCCCGAACAGTTTGAAATCGTCGGGGCAACAGAAAGCGAAGGAAAGGGCTTTGCCGCTGGATTATGGAATGCAGACAGCGGAGTCGCGCAGCCCGTTGTCTGCGGAACCCGCAGATACAAGAGATTGTTTATCAGACATAAGGTGTAATGGAATTATGGGTGTTCCAATCACCTTTTTAGAGAAATATAACCCGGAGCAATTTGAAATACTTGGTATTACGCTTGGCAATACCGTTGACTATCCAATGACCGTTATTTATGAAAATGCAGTCCAACATAATAAGGACGGCAGCACGCAAGGCGGCAGCAAGGTAAACACAAGAGCCGCAGTTTTGATGAAGAGAGAACCAATCGGAACAGTTTATTATACGGCTGACAATGCAGACGGTTATTTGCTTAGCATTTATCCGCGCATACTAATCCGTCGGATAAGTAGGGAGTGATAATAAAATGCTTACCACATTGCGAACAGATATAACCATTGAACAAATCTGCGAAGGCTTTGTCTACAACGAATATGAAGGCAAAGGGCTTTTTGGGCTTGCCGGAAAACTGACCATTCAGCCGGAGTATCAGCGCAATTACATATATGCCGATGGTAAAAAAGATGTTGCTGTTATTCAGTCCGTGTTAAAGGGCTACCCTATCGGACTTATCTATTTTACGAAGGTTTCCGACAATGAATTTGAAGTATTGGACGGACAACAGCGAATTACAAGCATAGGTCGCTTTCTGACGGGCAAATTTCCCATTTTGGATGAAAACGGTATGCAGCAGTATTTTAGAGGATTGGCAGAGGACTTACAGCGTAAAATACTTGATACAAAGCTGACGATTTATGAATGCAGCGGTACGGAAAGTGAAATCAAGGAATGGTTCAAAACGATAAACATTGTGGGCGTTCCGCTGAATGAACAGGAACTTTTGAACGCTATCTATTCCGGCCCGTTTGTGACGCTTGCAAAGGCGGAGTTTTCCAACAGTCAAAATGCCAATATTCAGAAATGGGCGGCGTATATCAGCGGCGATGTAAAACGGCAGGATTATTTGCGTACTGCCCTTATGTGGGTTAGCAAAGGCAATATTGACGATTATATGAGCCGCCACAGATACGACACGAACATAACGGAATTAAAGGCCTATTTCAACAGCGTTATTGACTGGGTTTCAAGCGTGTTCATTGATGTTGAAACAGAAATGCGCGGTTTGAATTGGGGCACATTCTATGAGCGTTTCCATGCAAACGCCTATAGCCCCAATGATGTACACAATAAATTAAAAGCCTTGTATGCGGATTACTTTGTAAAGAACCGCAAGGGCGTATTTGAGTACATTTTAGGCGGCTGCACCGATACAAAGCTGCTTGACATTCGCATTTTCGATGATGTTACGAAGCGAACAGTTTATGAGCGGCAAACAACGGACGCAACAGCAAGGGGCGTTTCAAACTGTCCTCTTTGCGCCATTGGCAGTGACAACAACAGGCAGCGTATCTATAAGCTGAAAGAAATGGACGCAGACCATGTTACCGCATGGAGCAACGGCGGCGCAACGGATATTAGCAACTGCACCATGCTTTGCGCTACCCATAACCGGGCGAAAGGCAATAAATAATCCGGCATTGGCGGTTATCATTTAGTATCCCCTTACAGATACTCACATTAACATAATTTATACAAGTATAAAAATCATTTACAGGAAAAATCGCCCGTGAGAGGACCTCACGGGCGATTTGACCGTTATGCTTTTGTTGTGCTCTGAAATTTCAGAACAGGCAGTTTTCGATATAGCGGTGGAGCATCGCCGCTACCTGTGCGCGGGAAGCACCGCTCCGGGGCATAAGAGTGTTTGCGTCGCTGCCGTTTATGATGCCCTCGGCATTTGCCCAGGAGAGAGCCTCGAGAGCATACTCGGAAACGCTGTCGTAATCGGCAAAGCCGCTTATATCGGCTCTCGCACTCACGCTGACGCCCTTGAAGCCGGCGTAGCGGAACAGGATGGTCGCCATCTGCTCGCGCGTTACATCGGCATCGGGAGCAAACGAGGTGTCGCTCACACCCTTTACGATGCCGTTTGCGCTCGCCCAGTCTACCGCCTTGCTGTACCAGCTGCCCTGAGCGTCGGTAAACGGGGAGGCGGCCGCCTTGGGCTCACCCTCCATGCGCCACAGGACCGTTACGAGCATTGCGCGGGTCATGGTCGCGTCGGGCGAGAAGGTGTTTGCGGCGGTGCCGTTAAACAGACCGTTGCAGCTTGCATAGACGACATCGCCGAAGAACCATGCGTTTTCCGCAACATCGAAGAAGGGGAAGTCTATTGCGGCATTCACGGCGCCGGTAACGGTGGTGCACTTTATGCAGCCCGCCTCGTATTTGCCGTCGGCAGCGGTGATCCCGCCGTTGTCTCCGACGGAAATGACGGTGAGAGTGTTGGAGCTTTCACCCTTTCCGAGCTCATGACCCACGGACACGGACACGGGAGCCGCTATCGCCTTGCCGCCGACTGCGGCGTCAACGGTGAAAAGCACCGCGCTGTCAAGCTGCGTGCCGAGAGCGCGCCTCTGAGCGGCACCCGGCTCGGGAGAGGTCACCGCAACGCGCACATCGCCGCCCTTTGCAAGCTCGGAGGCCTTAAAAGAGGCGGTAAACTCAGCCGTCTTGAGCTCTGCACCGTCTGCGGCTGCCAGAGCGTCCATGCCGCGGTCCCAGATGACCATTGCCGAGGCTCCGGTCGCGGAGGCGTCAACGGTGACGGTTTTTCCGGCGGCACCCAGCTCGCGCATGCTGATGCTCGTGGGGAACACTATGACATCATCGCCGTCGAGCAGCGCCTTTGCGGTAACGCTTGCGCTGCCGCAGCTGAGCTTGACGGCGGTCGCCTCGGCGGTGCCGCTGAGGACGATGAGAGCGTCGTTGTCGTCGGTGAAGTTTTTGTCGTTGCCCATGGAGTCGGCAACCTGAAGAATAAACTCGTTTATCCTGTTCTTGACGGCCTTGGTGAAGATGCTGTCGAACTTTATGGACGATGCGAGATCGCCGAAGGCGTGCTTCTTAACGATGCTCAGCATCTCGTCGAGTATCTCGCCGCTTTCTATTTTGGAAAGGGCGGTCTGAACCCATGCCGGGTAGTTGCCGTCGTCAACACCCGCAAGGTGACTCTGATAGATGTAGTTTACGGCGTCGATCAGGGTCTTGTCCTCGGTAACGGGGATATCGACGAGCTCATAGATTATATCCTGAAGATTTGCGATGATGCGGTCGTTGAGCCATGTCGAAACGCTGTTTTCAACAACGACAAACTTGTTCAGGAACTTGCCGACGAAGCTGCCCGCGACGGTCGCAAGCATATCTCCGGAAAGACCGTGATCTCTGCCGTATTCGGTGACGTCGGCGATGGTCTCGTTTTTGCCGGTAGTGGCGTCATAATAGGTGACGGGACCGATGTGGTTGAGGGTGCTGACGCTCAGGACCAGACTGTCGGCGACCTCGCGCAGCTGCGCAAAGCGCATAGGCGAGGGATAGGTGAGGTTGGAGCCGGTCTCGATGTCGTAAAGAGTGCTGCCGTTTTCGGTGGTCATTGCGGCAATGTCGTTTGCGTGCATATGACCGGTGAAGATGACCTCAAGACCCGCATCGGCAAGCTGAGCCGCTATGCTGGCGTAATCCTCAACAAGGTACATCTTCATGAGGTCGGGCTCCATGGAGAAATGGGGCACGAAGCCGTGATGCGCCATGCCGATAACGCGGTCGCCCGCGGCCTTTGCCGCAGAGATCTGCTCTACTGCCCATGCAACGAGCTCGGGGCTCATTTCGCCGCGGGTCTCGTGCTCGGCTTCATTGTCGGAGGTGTTGTCCTCGCTGTAGCAGCAGGTGTCGAGAACTATAAGGGTAACGCCGTCGCAGGGCTTTGCTACATAGGAGAGCTGGCCGGATTCCTTGCCGGCGGGGGGAGTGTAGCGGGCAACGACGCTCTCGTCGGAGTAGACGAAATCGTAGATGCGCACAAAATCCTCGGGCTCAGTACGGCCCGCGGCGACCGCCTTGCCGTCCTCGGTGTTGAAGTTTTTCGCATTTTCGTTGCGAATGTCGTGGTTGCCGTTTATGACATAGATCTTCATGTCCGGCAGCTCCTCTTTGAGCTTCCGGAGACGGGCGGAAAAGTCCTCGTGACATTCGAGCTCGCCGTCCTTGGTCAGGTCGCCGGAGATAAGAAGCACATCGGGCTTATCGCGCCTGACGGCATCGAGCAGTGTGTTGTTTATCTCGCTGCCTTCCGTGAGAAGCTTTCTGTCGCTGTTGAGTGCCGTGGTGTAATCCTCGGTGTCCTTGATGAGCGTGGGGGACAGGTAGTGCGTGTCGCTCATAACGGCGATCTTGAGGTCGATGGGGTCTGCCTGCTCCTCCGCGGGATCGGCGAGCACGGGCGTAACGAGCGTGCATACCATCACCAGAGCCAGCAGCATCGAGAGCAGCCGCCGCATATGGGTGCTTTTCTTCATGTTATTCCTCCTTATATTTGGTTGCCATATACATATTGTACATGAAAGCAAACTCAAAAACAAGTCGGTTATGTTATTGACAGGTAAAATGTGTGTATATATAATGTAAGCTCATGAACAGAGAAAATTTTTTCAGAAAATTTGATAAGATAGTGAGCTCCTTCGGCGAGGACAAGCCGCGCATACTGCTGCACAGCTGCTGCGGACCGTGCTCAAGCTCGGTGATAGAGCTGCTCTCAAGGTATTTTGAGGTCACCGTTTTGTGGTATAATCCCAATCTGTGGCCGGAGGCGGAGTACGAAAAGCGCCTTGAAACGCAGAAAAAGCTCATCTCCTGCCTTGCCGCCGACGGTGCGGCGGCGGAGCTTATGGTGCTGCCGTGGCGCAGTGAGGATTATTTTTCGCGCATAAAGGGGCTGGAGAATGAGCCCGAGGAGGGCAAAAGATGCCTTGAGTGCTTCCGCATCCGCATGGAGGAGACCGCGCGCCTTGCCGCCGAAGAAGGCTTTGACTGGTTCTGCACAACGCTCACCGTTTCCTCACGCAAGGATGCAGTTGCGATAAACGCCATAGGCCGCGAGGCCGCACAAAAATATAATGTAAGCTGGCTGCCGTCGGAGTTCAAAAAGCGCGAGGGCAACCATCGCTCGATAATACTTTCGGAAAAATACGGGCTTTACCGGCAGGAGTACTGCGGCTGTGTATTTTCGCTCAACAACAACGGAGAAGACCATGAACAAAACAACGCATAAACTCGTATCCGCCGCCATAGTCGGCGCATTGTACGCGGTGCTCACGCTCGTGCTCGCACCGATAAGCTACGGTCCCGTTCAGTGCCGCGTTTCCGAGGCGCTGTGCATACTGCCGTTTTTCATGCCGCACACGGCATGGGGACTGTTTTTCGGCTGTGCGATCGCCAATATCGCAAGTGCGGCGGGGCTGCCGGATATAGTCTTCGGCTCACTGGCAACGCTCATTGCCTGCCTGTGCATAGCCCTGTGCGGGAAGAAGAACAAGAAAGTGCTCGCCTGTCTTATGCCGGTGGTGTGGAATGCGCTTATAGTCGGCGCAATGCTCACAAAGGTCATTGCGGGGCTCGACCCAATTGAAAGCTTCGGTGCATTTGCCGTTTTCGCGGGTCAGGTCGGTCTC
Source organism: Phascolarctobacterium succinatutens (assembly GCA_963640555.1). Lineage (GTDB taxonomy): Bacteria > Bacillota > Clostridia > Oscillospirales > Oscillospiraceae > F23-B02. The sequence goes on along the minus strand of CAVHZB010000030.1, from coordinate 22,046 downwards.
GGCGAGGCTGCGGCGATGTTCGTTATCGGGCTCCCGCTCATGACATGGCTGCCGAAGCAAAAATTCTTTGCGGACTATCTTGACAAATTCACAAGTCGGTAATAAAATCACAATTGCAGATAAGGGGTGCTGAGTTTTTCTCGGCTGAGACGGAAAGAATCGAATTTCCGAGACCCTCGAACCTGATCCGGGTAATGCCGGCGTAGGAAACGAAAATTCATATCAAATCGTTTTCCTATGACCGCATTGCATTTGCAGTGCGGTTTTTCGTATTCTTTAGGAGGAATAGTGAAATGAAAAAATCAAAGCTTACTCTTCGCTGCATATGCGAAGGCGCGATCTTCATCGCTCTGGCGACCGTGCTGAGCATGCTGCCTGTCTGGAAGATGCCTCAGGGCGGCTCGTTCGACCTTGCAATGCTGCCGATACTCATCTTCTGCGTCCGCTGGGGCTTCGGCCCGTCTCTGGCCGGCTGCTTTGTCTACAGCGTTATCCAGTTCATGCTCGATGGCGGCTTTGCCATCGGCTGGCAGTCCATAATCGGCGACTATCTCGTCGCTTATACCGTGCTCGCTCTTGCCGGTCTGTTCAAGGGCAGGAAGAACGGCTTCTTCATCGGCACCGTCGTCGCCTGTATTGCCCGTTTCCTCGTCCACTATGTCGTCGGCGCTACCCTCTGGGCGTCCTACATGCCGGAGGAGTTTTTCAACATGACCATGACCACCCCGTGGTTCTACTCGGCGCTGTATAACGGCGCATACATGCTCATCGACATGGCTGCAATACTCGTCATCGGCGCGCTTCTACGGAAGCCGCTCGGCAAGTACCTGCGCGGCGAGGATCTCAGCAAAGCATAAAAGCTTTCGGGACGGGCTGCCCATGCTACCCGAGCGGTTCGTCTCCGAAGGCTATAAATAAAAAAACCTTGACAGGGCAAAAGCCTATCGTATATAATAAACTTCCGATGCCTGTGGGCGTCGGAAGTTTTATTGTCAACTGCTTTGAGCTTCGGCTCAATGTTGAGTATTATTCTGAAAGGAGTGCACAAAACATGCTGCGTACCTACCAGCCCAAGAAGCGTCAGCGCAAGAAAGAGCACGGCTTCCGCAAAAGAATGGCCACCGCAAACGGCCGCAAGGTCCTCGCCCGCCGCAGAGCAAAGGGCAGAGCAAAGCTGAGCGCCTGATTTGGCAGCTCCGAGCAGGAAAAGCAAATAAATTTTTAGGGCGGCTAACCTCCGCCCTTAATGTGTTTGCCGATAAAAACGGAAAGCAAGGGTGGAATAATTGGATTTCAGGTCAACTCTGAAAAAGAATTATGAGTTCAAACGGCTCTATAACAAAGGCAAGACCGCCGTTACGCCCTATATGGTCGTGTATGCTCTCAAAGCGCCGCGGGGACGCCGCCGCGTGGGATACACCGTGTCCACCAAGCTGGGCAAGGCCGTCGTGCGCAACCGCGTGCGGCGCAGATTGAGGGAGATATACAGACTCAATTCGGACAAGCTCAGGGACGGTGTCGATATCGTCATCGTCGCGCGCAGCCGCTGCGTTGACGCCGAGTATGCCAAAATGGAGCGTGCGTTCCTGCACGCCTGCGCCGGGCTCGGTCTGCTGAAGGACGAAGAACCATGAAAAAGCTTCTGCTTGCACTTATCCGTATTTATCAGAAATACGTCTCCCCGGCCTTCCCGCCGAGGTGCAGATTTATCCCGACCTGCTCACAGTATGCCGTTGAGGCCATCGAGAAATACGGGGCCTTGAAGGGCGGCTGGCTCGCCCTGAAGCGGCTGTCGAGGTGTCATCCTTTTCACCTCGGCGAACACGATTTCTTCGATCCCGTTCCCTGACGAGGATCGGAATACAAGGAGAAACTTATGTCACTATGGGATATTATAGTCTGGCCGTTCGCCAGACTGCTGGAGATCCTCTATAACTGGACCGACAGCTACGGTCTTGCCATTATACTCTTTGCTCTTGTGGTCAATCTGATCCTCCTGCCGTTCATGGCAAAGAGCAAGAAGGGCATGATGAAGACCACCCGAATCCAGCCGCAGCTCAAGGAGCTGGAGAAAAAACATAGGGGCAACCAGCAGAAGTATCAGCAGGAAGTCATGAAGCTGTATAAGGAGCAGGGCGCAAGCCCCACCTCCGGCTGCCTGTGGTCGCTGCTGCCCTTCCCGATACTCATCGCTCTGTACAGCGTCATCCGTCAGCCTCTCGGCAGCATGATGGGCCTGGGCGAGAGCAGTATCACAAAGCTCACCGAGTGGGCGACCGAAAATGCGGGCTTTGTAGCCTCCAAGCAGGGCACCTACGATCAGATCGGCGTCGCCGATGCTATCCACAAGAACTGGGACGCGGTCGTAAACGCGCTCGGCAGCTTTGACGGAAAGCTTCTCGACATCGACTACGGCTTCATCGGTATGAACCTCGGCTCGATCCCCGACTGGAAGATCTGGAACTATGACTTCACGAGCGCCGATATCTTTGCGAACATCGGTCTGTTCCTGATCCCCCTGATCGCGGCGTTCCTTTCCTGGGCATCGATGAAGATCAGCCAGGCGACCAATCCTCCACAAGCCGGACAGGCGGCAATGAGCATGAAAACCATGAATATCATGATGCCTCTCATGTCCGTCTGGATCTGCTTCATTATGCCTGCGGCTCTCGGCGTTTACTGGATCGCCAACAGCTGCTTCGGCATCGTCCGTGACCTTGTGCTCACAAAGTACTACAAGCGCAAGCTCGATATCGAGGACGCGGAGCGCATCGCGGCTCAGAAGGAGAAGGATGAGGAGCGCGCACGCCGCCATGAGGAGCATGAGCAGCTCAAGGCGGAGGGTGCAACTACCCGCAACAACAACACCAGCAAGAAAAAAATGCAGGCTCAGCAGAAGCAGGCCGACGCGGAACGCATAGCCGCAAGCGAAAGAGCGGAGCGCGAGGCGCGCCTTGAAAAGCTCGGCATAGACAAGCCCGAGAACCCGTCTCAGGTCGGCAAGCGCCGCTATGCAAGAGGCAGAGCTTACGATCCCGACCGCTACGCCGCAGAAATGACGGCGGCCGCCGCAGCTGAAGCTCAGAGCGAAGAAGAGCCTGAACAGTCACAGGAGAACAGTGAAACATGATAAAGTCTTTGGAAACCACAGGCCGCACCGAGGATGAAGCCATCGCAGCAGCTCTGAAGGAACTCGGACTTGAGCGCGACGATGTTTCAGTAACCGTCGTCGAGCGTGCAAAATCCGGATTTCTGGGCATAGGCGCTTCTCCGGCAGTCGTGCGCGTCGAGTATGAAGCACCCGACGAGCCCGAGACGGCGGCAGAGCCCGAGGCCGAGAAGGCCGCGCCGAAAGCCGAAGTCAAGGCTTGCGAACAGGCAGAGGTAAAGCCCGCCGCGGAAGGCGAGTTTGCCGATATAAGAGCCTTCCTTGAAGGCCTTCTCGAGCGTATGGACGTCAAGGCCGATATAGAGATCAGCCGCCGCGACGGCAAGAGCATTGCCGTCAATCTCTCCGGCCCGAATATGGGCGCGGTCATCGGCCGCAGGGGAGAGACCCTCGATGCGATCCAGCACCTGACCAACTACGTCGTAAACCGCGGCAGCGACAAGCACATGCACATCTGCGTCGATGCCGAGAGCTACCGTGCAAAGCGCGAGGAATCACTTGTCCGCCTTGCCGAGAAGATGGCGGCAAAGGTCATCAAATATAAGCGCAGCATGGCGCTTGAGCCTATGAACAGCTACGAGCGTCACATTATCCACGCCGCCCTTCAGGACTATGAGGGCGTTACCACAAGCTCGACCGGCACAGAGCCCAACCGCCGCGTCGTCGTGTCCTACGACCGTCCGCAGAATACGGGCAATAAGCCGCAGAGCCGCGAATGGGCATAAGATATATTATTGGAGGAATAAATCATGATACTTGAAAAGATACAGCAGATCCTTGCACAGCAGTTTGAAGTATCCGCAGGCAGCATTTCCGAAGACACCAATATCGTCGATGACCTCGGCGCGGATTCGCTTGACGTTGTCGAGCTCATCATGTCCGTTGAGGACGAGTTCGGCATCCAGATCCCCGATGAGGACGCAGCGGAGCTGCCCACCGTCGGCAGGATCGTGGAGTACATCGAAGCAAGACAGTAATTAAAAAACATGAAAAATCCCGTCCGAGAGGACGGGATTTTTGCTATTCATCATACGATATTGTTTTCAGCAGCTTTTTCAGCAGTGTGCCTAACTCAACGGCATCCTCGATAGACAGCTCAACGCAGGCGGCGAGCCTTGCGGGGATCGTGACCGCGCGATCCTTGAGCGCTTCACCGGCCTCCGTTATCGTGACGTTGAGCACGCGCTCGTCTGCACTGTCACGGGCTCTGGATACATAGCCCTTCTGCTCAAGCTTTTTCAGCAGCGGCGTGAGCGTGCCGGAATCGAGATACAGGAAGCTCCCGAGCTCCTTCACGCTGATCCTTTTATGCTCCCACATGACCATCATCGCTATATACTGCGTGTAGGTAAGTCCTATCTCGTCCAAATACGGCTTGTATTTGCGCACGACCTCCTTGGCACAGGCATACAGAGGAAAGCATATCTGATTTTCGAGCTTCAGTACATCGTATTTGCCGTTTTCCATATCAATCGGACCCGCCGTGCAGAGTACGGCAGTCTCTCCTCCGTAAATACTTCATGCATCTATTATACAACAATAGCTTCGCCGGTTCAAGAACAGCATTCCGCTTTTGCCCTCATGACGGCTATGGCAAGCTGATCGGCACATGAGGTCCGCTTTCTGCCGCAGGTATTGCCGGAGAGCAGCGCGGATATCCTGTCGGCGCTTTCGCCGTCAAGCAGCTTGGATATGGCTTTCAGATTGCCGTCGCAGCCGCCGAAAAAGCTGATGTTTGTGACCGTCCCGTCGCCGTCGATGTCAAATTCAAGCTGCATTGCGCAGACGCCCTCTGGCTCATACTCGTAATGCATCACAGCAGCTCCTTTACGGCATCCTCGATTTTTTCGGGCGTTGTCATCGGAGCGTAGCGCGCCACAACATTTCCCTCGCGGTCGATAAGGAATTTAGTGAAATTCCACTTGATCTGCTTTCCGAATTTGCCGGTCTTTTCGCTCTTGAGATATGTGTACAGAGGCTCCTCGCCTTCGCCGTTTACACGGATCTTTGCAAACTGGTCAAAGCTTACGCCGAATTTTGTCTGACAAAAGCTCACGATCTCAGCCTCCGTACCCGGAGCCTGATTTGCAAACTGATTGCAGGGGAAGTCAAGCACCTCAAAGCCGGAGGAACTGTATTTTTCATACAGCTCCTCAAGCCCCTCGTACTGCGGAGTGAAGCCGCAGCCGGTGGCGGTGTTTACTATAAGCAGCACCTTGCCCTTGTATTTACCGAGGCTGACATCCTCGCCGGATATATCCTTTACGGTGAAATCATAAATACTCATTTTCGGGTTCTCCTGATTTGATAAAATTTAATTGCATACAATCTATTTGCAGGATACACCCCGTACCGTGTTTTGTCAAGCGCTTTTTTGAAAATTTAATTTTTATGAAGTGAAAGCTCCCAGACCGTCCGGTCCGGGAGCTGCTCATAATTTTGATAGTTACTTGTCTGACATCGGGTATCGGGATATAATGGAGAAAAACGAAAAAGGGAACAGTGCCATGTATCAGAGAAAGCTTGAAAAGGACATACGCTGTCCGCTTGAATACGGTATGGAGATATTCGGCGGAAAGTGGAACTCACGCATCATCTGCGTGCTTGCGGCGCTCGGCACACTGCGCTACAGCGAGCTGCGCCGTGAAATGGGGAATATAACAGATGCGGTGCTCGCCTCCACGCTCAAGGAGCTGATAGCAAACGGCATCGCAGAGCGCAGGTCTTATGACGAGATACCGCCGAGGGTTGAATATTCGCTGACGGAAAAGGGCGCGTCGGTCGTGCCGATACTGCGAAGCATATGCAGCTGGGCGGGCGCATTTTACAAGGACGCGGGGGACACGCCCATGATCCAGTGCCGGAAATGCGATCACAGAGGCTGAGAGAAAGCTCCGCACCGTTTCACGGACTCATTCGCCGCACTCGCGGTAGCCGTTGGGGTTGAGACTCTGCCAGTGCCACGAATCGCGGCACATATCCTCAAGGTCAAATTTCGCCGACCAGCCGAGCTCACGGCGGCTTTTCTCCGGCGAGCAGTAGCACACGGCGACATCACCCGCGCGTCTGCCTATGATCTTATAGGGAACGCTCAGACCGTTTGCCTTTTCAAAGGCGTGTACCATATCGAGAACGCTGTAGCCGGTGCCGGTGCCGAGGTTGAAGACGAGCTCGCCCGGATGCTCCGCCATGTAAGCTATCGCCGCAACATGACCCTTTGCAAGATCAACGACATGGATGTAATCGCGCACGCCGGTGCCGTCGGGCGTGTCGTAATCGTCGCCGAAAACGCGCAGATACGGGAATTTACCTATGGCGGTCTGCGAGATATACGGCATGAGGTTATTGGGAATGCCCTTGGGATCCTCGCCGATAAGACCGCTCGGATGGGCGCCTACGGGGTTAAAATACCGCAGCAGCGCAACGCTCCAGCTGCCGTCCGCCTTGGCGTAGTCGCGCAGTATCTGCTCGCACATGAATTTTGTCCAGCCGTAAGGATTTGTGCACTGCCCGGTGCGGGAGGTCTCGTAGAGCGGCATGTCGTTGTCGGACGAGTATACCGTTGCCGAGGATGAGAAGATTATCTTATTGACGCCGTGCTCGCGCATTGCCTCGCACAGGGTTATCGTTGAGCCGAGGTTGTTGTCGTAATATTCAAGCGGCATCTCCACCGATTCGCCGACTGCCTTGAGTCCGGCAAAATGGATAACGCAGTCGATGCGGTGCTTATCAAATATCCCGTCGAGCTTCTCGCGGTCACGGACATCGGCCTTATAGAATGTCAGCGCCCTGCCGGTTATCTGCTCTATGCGCTCGGCGGCTTTCTCACTGCTGTTGACGAGGTTGTCTATTACGACGACATCCATGCCCTGTTCGAGCAGCTCAACGCAGGTGTGGCTGCCGATATAGCCCATGCCGCCGGTAACTAAAACAGTCATATTTTTTCTCCTTTAAAGAAATGTTGATCTCATTCTATCCCAAATAAAGCGAAAAGGCAAGTCGGTTACTTTTTTGGCATGCCGAGCTGCTTTTTCGGTATGCCGCTCCGGCAGTTTGTTTTATCGCCTGTCAACATATTCCAAGAACTTCTTCACCGCGCTCGGTGCGCTGCGCCGGTCGCGCAGAATAACGCCGAGTGAGCGCGTGACGGTCTTGTCCGTAGGCCGTATCTCAATGTCGTAAACTATGCGCCTGAGTATGAGCTCCGGCAGCATGCCGACACCGAAGCCGCTCTCGACCATGGACATTATCGCATAGTCCTCCCATGTCGTGAAATGAACGCGCAGCCTGAGCCCGTTTTTTTTGAAAAGCTCGGATACATCGTGACTTGCGGCGTTTTCAAGCAGCATGAACGGCTCGGAGCACAGACTTGCTATCGGCACGGTGTCGAGGCGCGCAAGCTCGTGCCCCTTGGGCAGAACAGCGAGGTAGCGATCCTCCTCAAGCGGGATGCTGTCAAGCTCGTCGGAGCAGATAAGGCTTGTAAACGCGCAGTCTACCGTGCCATCTCGCACCCATTGACCCAGCTCGGCATAGCCACCGATGGTCAGCTCATAGTCGATGCCGGGATAGTCGGTCTGAAACGCCCTTATGATGTTCGGCAGCCAGTGCGAGGCGATGCTCGATATTGCGCCGATGCGGATGGTGCCCGAACGCACGCCGCGCAGCTCGTCGACCTGAGTCTGCAGCAGAGAGTACTCCGAGCACAGCCGCTTTGCATACGGCAGCAGCCGCTCACCGTCGGAGGTCAGGCGCACGCCCTGCCTGCCGCGCTCCAAAAGCGACAGACTCCACTCGTGCTCAAGATCCGCGATCATGCGGCTGATGCCCGACTGCGAGTAGCTGAGGATCTCGGATGCCCGCGTGAAGCTGCCGTACTCAACGGTCGTCACGAACGCGAGGTATTTTGAAATGTTCATATCCATTTTTTATGCCTCTTATATCTGAAATTGTGATAGTTAATATTACAAACATTCGCTTTTCAAATATCTGCTCTTATGTTACAACATATCCAGCGCTTTTGCAAGGGAGAGATGAATTGTGTTTTATGTAAGCGAATGCATGAGCACCGCGCCGGAGAGCTTTAAAAATGAGGTGCAGCGTCTGGCGTATGAAGCGTTTGAAAAGCTTGGGATAAGCTATGAGCGGGTCGACACCGACGAGGCGATATCAATGGAAAAGTGCGCGCTGATTGACGATGGGCTCGGAGCGAAGATAGTGAAGACCCTGCTGCTGTGCGACCGCAGGCAGACGGAGTTTTATCTGTTTATAACCACCGGCGGCAAGGCGTTCAGGAGCCATGATTTTTCCGCCGCACTCGGGATCTCGCGCGTATCTTTTGCGCCGAGCGATAAGCTGGAGGAGCTGCTCGGAGTCAAGGTCGGCGCGGCGACGGTGCTCGGCGCGCTGCTGCCGGGCGCACGGAGGGTACACATGGTCTTCGATAAGGACGTGCTGTCGGATGAGTTTTTTGCCTGCTCCGACGGTACTCCCACGGGCTTTGTAAAATTCAGGACGACAGACCTTCTTGAGCGCTTTCTGCCGTACACCTGTCACGACTATGCTTCAATAGCCTTTTGAGCGCGGCAATATTATGCGGAATATGAATCCGGAAGGGGCAAAACGCAATGAAAAAATATCTTGCCGGACTGCTGCTGTTCGGTGCCAACGGCGTAGTCGCAAGCTTTATAGGGCTTGACAGCGGACAGATAGTGCTGCTGCGCTCGGTGCTGGGCAGCGCGCTGCTGACGGCATTCTTTCTGCTGGGCGGCAAGCGGTTCACAGGACTTAAGAATCGCCGCGATATGCGGCTGCTTGCGCTCTCCGGTGCTGCAATGGCAGCTGACTGGCTGCTCCTTTTCGAGGCATACAAGCAGATAGGCGTGAGCCTCGGAATGCTGATAAACTATACGGGACCGGCTATAGTCATCGCGCTTTCGCCGGCGGTGCTCAAGGAAAAGCTCACCGCAAAAAAGCTTGCCGCGCTCGTTCTTGCACTTACGGGCGCGGTGCTGATAAGCGGCAGGGCCGTTGCGGGCGGCGTCAGCGTTTTCGGTATCATCTGTGCCGCACTGTCGGCCGTGGCATATGCGGTGATGGTGCTTTCAAACAAGCTCGTGCGCGATATAAACGGCGAGGAGAACGCCACGGTGCAGATGCTCTTCACGACCGCGGCAGTCGTTATATACATCGGTGCGCGGCAGGGCTTTTCCATGGATATAGAGAGCTCCGACCTTCTGCCGATACTGCTGCTTGGCTTTGTGAACACGGGGATAGCGTGTTATCTGTATTTTTCGTCGATCGTCTCGCTGCCCGCGCAGACCGTGGCCGTGTGCGGATACCTTGAGCCGCTGTCGGCGGTGCTGCTCTCGGCACTCATTTTGAATGAGACGATGAGCTCAGTGCAGGTGCTCGGCGCGGTGCTTATAGTCGGCGGTGCGCTCATAGGGGAGCTGAAAACACCCCAAAAAAGCATAAAATTGACCGCTTCCGGTCAAAAAAATTTGTGATAATCGTAAAAACAGCAAAAAAGCGCTTGACAAATCCGGCGGACGGCGCTAATATGCCCCCGTCGAAACAAAGACGGATTTTGAAAGAAAGGCAGAAGGCATCCATGAAGAAGCTGAGCAGCAACATGATGATGATGTACATGTGCATGTGCCGCATGTGCATGCTTCGTCGCGCTCACTTCGGTCTGGAACTTTCCGGCGCCTGTTTGACGGCTTAGAGCCGAGCCTCTTAAGGATAGCAAACAGCGGAAGGTCGATGACCTTCCGCTGTTTTTTGTTATCCCGATTATTTCGACCCGAAAGGAGATGTGCCGTATGAAATGGCCGGTAAAGCGAATGTGTCCCCGGGACACAGAGGACATTATCATTCACAAGACGACAACACATCAAAAACTTTTAAGGAGAAATTAAAAATGAAAAACTTCACTAAAATAATCGCACTTGCACTTGCAGTAGTCCTCGCATTCAGCCTCGCAGCCTGCTCAAAGAGCGGCGGCGACTCCGCCGACGACAGCTCTTCCGTTATCAAGATCGCAGTTCCCAACGACACCACCAATGAAGCGCGTGCCCTGCTCCTGCTCCAGGAGGCCGGCATCATCACCCTCAAGGACGGCGCAGGCATCACCGCAACCAAGAACGACATCGTAGATAACCCCTACAACGTCGAGATCGTCGAGGCCGAGGCCGCAGCCATCCCCCAGCTCCTGCCCGATGTTGACTACGCAGTCATCAACAGCAACTACGCAATAAACGCCGGTCTCAACCCTGTTAAGGACTCCCTGTTCAAGGAGGGCTCCTCCTCTGCATACAGCAACATCCTCGCAGTCAAGGAAGGCAACGAAGGGACCGACGCCGTCAAGGCACTCAAGGCAGCTCTCGAGAGCAAGCAGGTAGCGGACTTCATCGAGGAGAAGTACGAAGGCTCCGTCGTTTCCGTAGTAGACAGCCTCACCGACGGCTATGACAGCTCCGTTGACTATGCAGCCCTCGCAGGCACCACCATTACCGTTGCGGCATCCGTAACTCCTCACGCCGAGATCCTTGAGGTCGCAAAGGAGATACTCGCAGCAAAGGACATCACCCTTGAGATCCAGACCTACAGCGATTATGTGATTCCCAACAATGTCGTCGAAGACGGCACCGTTCTTGCAAACTACTTCCAGCACACCCCCTACCTCGATGACTTCAATGCCGAAAACGGCACCCATATCGTCTCCGTGGCAGCAATCCATGTCGAGCCCATGGGTCTGTACGGCGGCACCCAGACCACTCTGGACGCTGTAAGCGGCAAGTAAGGCAAGCACGAAAAAAGGGGAGACGCAAATTGATCGAACTTAGAAATGTAAGCAAGACATTCGATTCCGGAACGGGAGAGGTGGACGCACTCAAAAACGTCTCCCTGAGTATTCAGGACGGGGACATATACGGTATCATCGGTATGTCCGGTGCGGGTAAGAGCACGCTCGTTCGCTGTATAAACCTTTTGGAAAAGCCGACGAGCGGCGAAATAATAGTCAACGGCGAGCGGCTCGATACCATGAGCGCGGCGCAGCTTCGCGAGGCGCGGCGCAGCATAACGATGATATTCCAGCACTTTAACCTGCTCATGCAGCGCACCTGCCTTAAGAATGTGTGCTTCCCGATGGAGCTTGCCGGAGTCAAGAAGTCCGACGCGGTGAAAAGAGCCAAGGAGCTTCTTGAGCTCGTCGGACTGCCGGATAAGGCAAATGCCTACCCCGCACAGCTATCCGGCGGTCAGCAGCAGCGCGTGGCGATAGCCCGCGCGCTTGCAACGGATCCGAAGGTGCTGCTCTGCGACGAGGCCACAAGCGCCCTCGACCCGAAAACAACGCACCAGATACTCGAGCTCATAAAGGATATAAACCGGAAGCTCGGCATAACCGTTGTTATAATCACTCATCAGATGAGCGTCGTAAAAGAGGTGTGCAGCCATGTTGCCATCCTCGATGACGGCATGGTCGCGGAGGAGGGGCTGGTCGCCGCGGTGTTTGCGGCACCCAAGTCCGCAGCGGGACGCAGACTCGTATTTCCCGGCGGCGTTGACGAAATGGTCTCCGACCCCAAGGCAGAGCGCCGCGTCAGGCTTATCTTCCGCGACAGCCGGACGACCGCGATACCGCTCGTTGCGCGTTTGGCGTCGGAGGAGAGCATATTCTGCAATGTTATTTCTGCCTCGACGCAGAAGCTGTCCGAGGAAGTCTACGGCAGCCTGCTCATAGGCATCCCGAGCGCGCAGTATGAGCGTGCGCTGAAGTTCATTTCATCCGTTGCAAATGTCACGGCAGAGGAGGTAGACGGCAATGTACAGTGATCTTTTTTCGGAGACCTCAATACAGGGACTGCTCGATATCCTGCCGACCTTTCCGACCGCACTGTGGGAGACATTTTATGTCACCGTCTTAAGCACCGCACTTTCTCTCGTTATCGGACTGCCGCTCGGCGTGCTGCTTGTCGCCGGCGAAAAGGACGGCGTTCTGCCGCTGCCGGGCTGGGTCATGCGTCTGCTGAATGTTATAATAAATCTTCTGCGCTCGATACCCTTTCTCATATTGATGATAATGGTCCTTCCTATCTCCCGAGCGCTCATAGGTACTGCCGTCGGCACGACGGCGACCATCGTCCCGCTGGTTGCGGCGGCATTCCCGTTTGTCGCAAGGCTCGTAGAGAGCAGTCTGCGCGAGCTTGACGGAAACATCATTGAAGCCGCGCAGAGCATGGGCGCGTCGCCCCTGCAAATTATCTGCAAGGTCATGATCCCCGAGAGCGTGCCCTCGCTGATACAGAATATCACCATCGCCCTTACCACCATCCTCAGCTATTCGGCGATGAGCGGCATCATCGGCGGCGGCGGACTCGGCAAGATCGCCATAGATTACGGCTACTACCGCTACAAGTATCTCATTATGGTAGTCGCCGTCATCCTGCTCATCATCCTCGTACAGCTTTTCCAGAGCCTCGGAACATGTCTTGCACGGCGCAGCGATAAGCGCCTGAAATAGTCTGTCAGATCATACTATAATAAATATTGAAGGCACCCTGCGGATATCTCTCTGCGGGGTGCCTTTGCATTTGCTAAATGTGGCAAAAATATCAATCTTTTTTACCGGCAAACTGTTGAATATGCTCAATCGCGGTGTTAGAATGTTCATGGAATTTGACCACTTAAGTATATATGAAAGGAAGCTCGTCAATGAAATTTTCAAGCAAGATCGAAAAGTGCGGCCTTTCCCCGATGAGAAAGTTTGCACCCTACGCCGCAGAAGCGGTAAAAAAAGGCAAGAAGGTATATCACCTGAACATCGGTCAGCCCGATATTGCCACACCCGAAGCGTATTTTGAGGCGGTAAAAAACTTCTCCCAGCCCGTGCTGGCATATGCCCCGTCCGACGGTGTTCCTGAAATGCTCAATGCGATAGTCAACTACTACGGCAAGATCGGCGCACCCATAACCGACAAGCAGGTGCTCATAACCACCGGCGGCTCCGAGGCGCTGCAGATAGCTCTCTCCTGCATCCTCGACGAGGGCGATGAGATAATCGTTCCGGAACCGTTCTACCCCAACTATTCGACCTTCGTAACGCTCACCGGCGCCACCATCCGCCCCGTCACCACCAAGCCCGAGGAGGGCTATAGGTTCGCGGTGCGCGAGCGCATCGAGGCATGCATCAACGAGCACACCCGCGCCATAATGTTCACAAACCCCGGCAACCCCACCGGTACCATCCTCACCGAGGAGGAGCTCAAGCTCATGGCCGATATAGCCAAGGAGCACGATCTGTTTATTATCGGCGACGAGGTCTACCGCGAGTTCGTTTACGGCGGCGAAAAGCTCATGAGCCTTCTGCAGCTTGAGGGCTATGAGGACAATGTGGTCGTCATTGATTCCGTTTCCAAGCGCTTTTCCGCCTGCGGCGCGCGCATCGGCTGCGTCATAACGAGAAACAAGGAGCTCTACAACAACGCAATGAAGTGGTGCCAGGGCCGTCTGTGCGCATCGACCATAGATCAGGTCGCCTCCGCTGCCCTCTACACCGTGGGACCCGAGTATTTCGATGCGGTCCGCAAGGAATACTGCGCCCGTAAGGACACTCTCGTCGAGGGACTCAAGAAGATCCCCGGCGTTGTATATTCCGAGCCCAAGGGCGCGTTCTATGTCATGGCCGCTCTGCCCGTTGATGATGCGGAGAAGCTCCAGATATGGATGCTCGAGGAGTTTGACGATAACGGCGATACGCTCATGTTTACTCCCGCAGAGAGCTTTTATAAGACCCCGCACACCGGCGTTAACGAGATCCGCATGGCGTATGTCATAAACGAAAAGGACATCACCCGCTGCATGGAGCTGCTCAAAAAGGGCATTGAAGCTTATAACGCAAGATGATCTGACCATTGAAAAAACCACTCTCCGCCGGAGAGTGGTTTTTTCATCAATAGTATACCTCGTACAGGAAAAGTCCGCACGCGGGTGCGGTATGACCGGCGTTTTCACGGCAGCGCGAGTTGAGCGCGGCGGCAACATCGGCGGTCGTCAGGCGGTGCGCGCCGGCATCTATGAGCGTTCCGACGATTATGCGCACCATGTTGTACAGAAATCCGTTTCCGGATACGAAAAATTCGATACTCGGACCCGCGCACTCGATGCGAATTTCATCGACCCGCCTCACGGCGGATTTTTTCATGCGCTTATTCGAGCAGAACGCGGAAAAATCATGCGTTCCGAGCAGCACTTCGGCGGCGTCCCTCATGGCGTCAATGTCCAGCTCCTCGTTTATATGGTAAACGAATCTGCGCTCGAATACATTCTGCACGGGGCTGTTGTAAACGCGGTAGAGATATGTTTTGCCTGTGCACGAGAGCCTTGCGTGAAAGCGGTCGGGAGCGTCGGAGAGCGTAAGCACCGCAATGTCCTCCGGCAGCACCGCACGCAGCTTTTTCAGGATCTCTCCGGGCGGCATATCCGAGCATGTCCGGAAGGATGCCACCTGCCTTCTGGCGTGAGCTCCGGCATCGGTGCGCCCGGAGCCGTTAACATCGACAGGCTGACCGAGTATGCGCGAAAGCGCCGTTTCAAGCTTATGCTGTATCGTGTTTTCAGTGTTGCCCTGCTTCTGCCAGCCGCGATAGCGTGTGCCGTCGTAGCTCAGGGTGAGCTTGTAATTTTTCATAGTGTGAGCCTGTATTTTCTGAGCATGTATGCGGGAAAGTAGGACTGCTTTGCCTGCCGCAGCCCCTCGTCACCGACATCGTCCTCACGGTTTATGTATCTGATGCCGCAGCGCTCCAGCTCCGTGCGTGAAAACAGCATGTTTATCATCTGAAACGCGCCCTTATACTCGCGCATCGCCTTCTCAATGTGAACAATGAGCGTGTCGCCGCGCACCTCACCGATGCAGAATGCGGCGATATCGCCGCCGCAGCGCAGCTCATAGCCGGTGCAGCCGTAGGCGGCAAAATCCTCGAGCACCTCGCGGGTGTGCTCGTTTTCGTATGCCGCCAGCTCGGAATCGGGTGTGTCCGACCAGCCGTGGCGGCAGCATTCGGCGATGCATCCGGCATTTTCCGCCGTTATCGGAACGAGGCGGTAGTCGGGATAGAGCCTTTCAAACTGATGGATGAGGTTGCGCTTTTTGCTGTATTTCTTTCCGGTGAGGAATGCAAGATCCTCGGCGTTATACATATAGTCGGCAATGTCCGGCTCCTCGGCGGCGTCAAAGGAAAAGCTCTGCCTGAGCTCACCGAGAGCGTCCTCCGGTACGAGGCTGATCGACAGCGGCGCGGGCGTGAGTGTCTGAAGAAGCCTTATGTTTTCGGTGAGCGAGCCTTCGCCGAGAGGGAGCAGATAGTCATATTCCGCGCCCTCAAAGCGGGACCTCTCGCGCATGAACAGGGTACCGTCCTTGACGGCGTATTCGTAGCCGAAGCGGTCAGCCCACATGAAAACGCCAAGCACCGAAAAATCGCAGGAGCGGTACTGCGCCTGAAGATAGGGTCTCAGTATATCTACATCGTCTAAAGTTATCTTTTTAAAATCCAAGCAGATCTCCTCTTTGCAAGTGATGCGGTCATTATAACATACCGCCTGTGAAAATAACAAGAGCTGACATGAGCTGAAAGCCTACCGGCTCTGACCGGCTGCTCTGCGCCCGCGCCGAGTCAGAACGCCCGCAAATGCGACAAAGCAGAAAGTGCGGAAGGCGCCGGAAAGGTGAGTCGTCGGGCGGCAGGAGCTCAGCTCCCGTCGGCTATAGCCGCTGTGCGGAGTGCAAAAACTCAATAAAAGACATAAAAAGCCATGCCGCGGGACTTTTTTTATTCATAATTATGTGTTACAATGCAATCTGTAGAACTATCCTTACAAATGAAAGGCAGTAAAAATGGGTTTTTTTAATAAGCTTTTCGGCAGTCACACTGACCGCGAATTGAAGAAGATATATCCTATCGCCGATAAGATCGAGGCGCTTGAGCCTCAGATGCAGGCGCTCTCGGATGATGAGCTCCGTGCAAAGACCGCAGAGTTTCAGGAGAGATACGACGGCGGCGAGGATCTCGACTCCCTGCTTCCGGAGGCGTTTGCCGCAGTGCGGGAGGCGGCATGGCGAGTCCTCGGCATGAAGCCGTTCAGAGTTCAGCTTATAGGCGGCATCGTCCTCCATCAGGGACGCATCGCAGAAATGAAGACCGGTGAAGGCAAGACCCTTGTTGCGGTAATGCCGGCGTATCTCAATGCCATAACCGGCGACGGTGTGCATATAGTCACCGTCAACGACTACCTTGCCAGACGCGACAGCGAGTGGATGGGCAAGGTGCACAGATTTATGGGACTTAGCGTCGGACTCATCGTGCACGGTCTGAGCAGCGAGGAACGCAAGCAGGCATATGCCGCCGATATAACCTACGGCACGAATAACGAGATGGGCTTTGACTATCTGCGTGATAACATGGCAATATACAAGGAAAGCCGTGTGCAGCGCGGTCACGCGTTTGCCATTGTCGACGAGGTGGACTCCATACTCATCGACGAGGCCAGAACGCCGCTTATCATCTCCGGTCAGGGCGATGAGAGCACCGATCTCTACCGTCAGGCAAACGACTTTGTCGCAGGACTGAAAAAGAAGGTCTATGCCTCCACCGACTCCAAGGAGGAAGAGGACGAGGACATCGACGCCGACTACATCGTCGATGAAAAGGCGCGCACCGCAACGCTCACCGCGCGCGGAATCGCAAAGGCCGAGCGGGCATTTAACCTTGAAAACTATGCCGATATCGAAAACTCGACTCTCACGCACCACATAAATCAGGCGCTGCGTGCGCACGGCATCATGAAGCGCGACATAGATTATGTCGTGAAGGACGGCGAGGTACTCATCGTTGACGAGTTCACCGGACGCATTATGCTCGGCAGACGCTACAGCGAGGGTCTGCATCAGGCGATCGAGGCCAAGGAGCGCGTCGATGTTCAGCGCGAGAATAAGACCCTTGCCACGATAACCTTCCAGAACTATTTCAGACTTTACGACAAGCTCTCCGGTATGACCGGCACCGCCGTCACCGAGGAGGAGGAGTTTGCGTCCATCTACAAGCTCGATATAGTCGAGATACCTACGAATAAGCCCGTTGCGAGAAAGGACTGGCCCGATGTCGTATACAAGACCGAGGCCGGTAAGGACCGCGCGATAATCGAGCAGATAATGGAGTGCCATGAAAAGGGTCAGCCGGTGCTGGTCGGCACCATATCCATCGAAAAGAGCGAATATCTTTCGAAGCTTTTGAAGGCACGCGGAATAAAGCACAATGTCCTCAACGCAAAGCACCACGAGAAAGAAGCGGAGATCGTCGCTCAGGCCGGCAAGCTCGGCGCCGTGACCATCGCGACCAACATGGCAGGTCGTGGTACCGATATAATGCTCGGCGGCAACGCGGAATATCTTGCAAAAAATGACCTGCGTAAGGCCGGCTTTGAGGAAGGCGTCATAGCCGAGGCAACAGGCTATGCCGAGACCGACGATGAGGAGATACTGCGCGCCCGCAGGCTGTTTGCGGAAAAGATGCAGGAGCATAAGGCCGTGTGCGGCGAGGAGGCGGAAAAGGTAAGAGAGGTCGGCGGGCTTTTCATTCTCGGCACCGAGCGCCACGAGTCAAGGCGAATAGATAACCAGCTGCGCGGCCGTGCCGGCCGTCAGGGCGACCCCGGTGAGAGCCGGTTTTATATAGCGATGACCGATGATGTCATGCGTCTGTTCGGCTCGGAGAGAATGACCAATATGATGGAGACCCTCGGCGTTGACGAGGACACTCCGCTCGACCACAAGATGCTCTCCGGCGCCATCGAGCAGGCTCAGAAAACCGTTGAGAGCCGCAACTTCCAGACCCGTAAGAGCGTTCTCGAATACGACGATGTTATGAACCAGCAGCGCAATATTATCTACGACGAGCGCCGCAAGGTGCTCGACGGCGAGGATCTGCGCGAGAGCATCGACAAGATGATCTCCGAGTTTATCTCCACCACCGTAAACGATGCCCTGCACGGCGGCACCGCAGAGAACCAGGAGCATTTGAACGAGGTCATTGCACCGTTCGAGAAGCTGTTCCTGCCCAAGGGTGCGATAAAATTCGAGGAGCTCAAGGGCGCGAAGGCGCAGCAGATAACGGATAAGATATATGACATGGCAAAGCAGGTCTACGCAAAGCGCGAGGAGGAATTCGGCACGGGTCCCGACGGGCAGCCGGTAATGCGTGAGATAGAGCGCGTTGTCATGCTGCGCGTCGTCGATGAGTACTGGATGGACCACATCGACGCAATGGCGGAGCTGAAGCGCGGCATCGGTCTGCGCGGCTACGGCAATGTCAAGCCCATCGACGCGTATAAGCGCGAGGGCTACGATATGTTCGAGGCAATGATAAACGGTATCCGCGAGGAGACGGTGCGCCGCCTGTTCACCATTCGCGTGCGCAAGGAGCAGACCATCGAGCGCAAGGCGGTGGCAAAGAATATGGCAGCCAATGTCGGCGGCGAGGTGCAGAAGAAAAAGCCCGTGAAAAAGGCTCCCAAGCCCGGGCGCAATGATCCCTGCCCCTGCGGAAAAATGAAGGCTGACGGCTCGCGCAGACTCAAATACAAGGAGTGCTGCGGCAGAAACGGTTGATGAGGAAGCATAATGGCGTTCACTGAAAACAGGCAGCACGGCTGCGTATATATGACATCGGACAAAATAAGCGCAAGGCATATGTTCACAACGCGCATAGGCGGCGTGAGCAGAGGCGTTTTCGCCTCGTGGAATCTCGGCGTTAACCGAGGCGACGACGAAGCCGCCGTGCGGGAAAATTACAGGCTCGCAGGCGAGATCATGGGCTGCGGCGAAAACGATTTCGTCGTCACAAAGCAGGTGCACGGACGGCTCGTGCACCTTGCACAGAATGCCGACCGCTATACCGTCGGCGGCGATAAGCGCATGGAGTGCGACGGGCTCGTGACCGATATCAGGGGTCTGCCGATAATGATATATATTGCCGACTGCGTGCCGGTGCTGATGCACGATCCCGCAGCGGGCGTTATTGCGGCGGTACACTGCGGCTGGAAAAGCAGTGTTCAGGATATCCTCGGTGCGGCAGCAGAGAAAATGTGCGCGCTCGGCGCAAAGCCGGAAAACATCCGTGCGGCCATAGGCGCGAGCATCGGCAAGTGCTGCTTTGAATGTGACGGCGATGTGCCCCAGGCGGTGGAAAGATACCTCGGCGGTGACACTGAGGGACTGTTTGAGAAAAGGGAAAACGGCAAGGTCCATGTCGACCTGCGCGGCGCGAACGCGAGAAGGCTCATGCAGCTCGGTATTCTGCCCGAGAATATGGATGTTTCCGGCGAATGTACGATGTGCCTGCCGGAGAAATACTGGTCGCACCGGAAGACCGACGGTGTGCGCGGAAGTATGGCGGCGGCGATAATGCTTTGAGGTGTGCATATGTCTAAAATGAAAAGAGCTCTGGCGCTGCTTATGGCGCTGCTGACGGCGTTTTCGGCAGCGGCCTGCGGCACTGCCGACGATGACGCTGACGATTATATAAAGGGCAATAACCCCGGCGAGGAGCTGGGGCAGACCGCTGCCGCGGATGATATATTTTCGCTCAACTGCAATAAAAGCTACAGCATGAATCCTCTCGTTGCAACGAACACGAATAATCAGCTCGTGTGTGCGTTCGTTTACGAAAATATGGTAGAGGTCGATAACAGCTTTGAGGTCAGCCCCAATGTCATAACCGAGTGGGAGACCACCGACGGCGGCTCACGCTGGGTGTTTAAGGTCGCCTCGGGAAAAACATTTCACGACGGTCAGGCGCTCACGGCAACGGATGTGTCCTACTCTCTCCAGTGCGCCATGCGCTCGGACAGATTCAAGGCACGCCTGAGCTATGTCGGCGGCTGCTCTGCCCAGGATTCCGAAACCTTTGTGGTCAACCTTACAAAGAAAAATATGCAGTTTTACAAGCTGCTGACCATACCCGTCATCCAGTACGGGACATATGAGCAGGCATACCCCGGCGGCTCGGGACCCTATGCCTATGCCGATGATTATAACAGCCTGAATGCGTATGAAAAGTACCCGAATTCGGCTACTCTGCCGCTCAAAACGATATACCTCAAGGAGTATGTCGGTACGGAGGAGACCATATCCGCGTTTGCCGACTCGCTCATTGACCTTATCCTTAACGACCCGAGCGCGAACACGAATATCGGCTATGGAAATGCCAACGAGATCCGCGGCTATAACACTACGAATATGCACTATATCGCGTTCAACTCATACAGTGCAAATTTCTCGAACGAGTTTATCCGCTTTGCCATGAACTATGCGTTTGACCGCGATTACATAGTCACGCAGCTCGGCAGCTATGCGCTTGCGTCAACGCTGCCGGTCAGCCCCGCGAGCAGCCTGTATAACGAAAGCTATGCAAATCAGTTCCGCTATGACCTCAACAAGGTGCAGGAGATATTCTCGAATGCCGGCATGAAGGATTACGACGGCGACGGCTACCTTGAGATCAAAAACGGAGAGACGCTGACGGAGATAAATATCAACTTTCTCGTTTACAGCGGAAGCACCGTCAAGGTAAATGCCGCAAAAAAGTTTGCGGAGGATATGAAATCGGTCGGACTCCAGGTAACGGTCAATAAGCAGGATTGGGACAGCTACCGCAAGCTCGTCGAGGCGGGTAACTATGATATGTACTATGCCGAGGTGCGCTTGAATTCCGACTTTGACCCCAGCAAGATCCTGTTTACCTCCGCAGCGCTCAATTACGGGCAGTTCAGCGACTCTAAGCTTGAGGAGATCGTGAGCCTGTACCTTGAGGCAGATGATTCAGGACGCAAGGAGGCCTGCGACAATATGTGCGCCTACATTATAAATAAGGCGTACATCGTTCCGCTCTGCTTTGAAAAGCATCAGCTGATAAGCCACCGCGGAGTCATTGAGGGGATAAAGGCCAGCGAGAATAACCCGGTGGGAAATCTTCCGAACTGGACGGTCAAAATAGAGAATGTAAAAACGCCCGAAACAACGGAATAAATATGAAATGGAGAGGTATCAGATGACAGACAAGGAGCTTTTGGCGATCGCGAGAGAGGCGTCCGGCAAGGCATATGTCCCGTATTCAAAATTCGCCGTGGGTGCGGCGCTCGAATGCAGGGGCGGCAGAGTGTTTACCGGGTGCAATGTGGAGAACGCCGCGCTGGGCGACACTATCTGCGCCGAGCGCACCGCCTGCGTAAAGGCGATAAGCGAGGGGTATCGGGATTTCGTGCGTCTTGCCATTTATGCCGAGAGTCAGAACTACTGCATGCCCTGCGGCTCGTGCCGTCAGTTTCTCTCGGAATTCAATAACGGCGAGCTTGAGGTGCTCTGCTGCAAGGCGGACGGCAGATATGTCAGCTATCGGCTGAAGGAACTGATACCCTACACTTTCAATTATTAATATGGAGCTCGAACAACTGCGCGCCTTCGTCGCAGTGGCGGAGGAAAAGAGCTTCACAAAGGCGGGGGAGCGGCTATATATGAGCCACTCCACGATGTCCCGCGCCGTTTCCGCGCTGGAAACGGAGTTTTCGGTGTGCCTTGTCAGCCGCGATAACCATGTCGCCGGGCTCACGCCCGACGGCGAAAAGCTCTATAAAATGGCGCTTGAGCTGCTCGACATGGCACGGAAGATAGAGGACGCAATGAAATAACCTGAGATCCTTTCAAATTTTCCGCAAAAATAAGTAAACTCCCTCTTGACACCAAGGGGGAGTTTTGGTATCCTATTAAAGCGCCTGTGCGTTGCTGACGGGCGTATTATGCGATGAAGCGGGAGAT
>CAVHZB010000029.1:17225-18957 GCA_963640555.1 Phascolarctobacterium succinatutens | reverse complement strand
TACTTTTGAAGCCGAGCTCCTTGCATATACAGATAATCTTCACAACTTAGAAAAGTGGCAGGGGCTTGTTTAGCTCTTGAATTGCACATCAGCATTTCTGTAGCCCGGCGCAGCTGATCTTCCGACTCCACTTCCATTGAAAGCATACGATACCTGCCCATAATACATCCTCCTGATATTTATTATTCCGTTTTATTTGCCGCGGCCTGTTTTTTTGAGTTTACGGCGTTTACAGCGTATCAAGAGTCGTGATACCAAAGTATTTTTCGGCGAAGTCAACGGTGTTCACCGTGAAGGTCTTTCCTCTGAGATACTCCAGAATGCCCGCATCGGTCGGAAAGGCAAATTCGAGCTTGTACGAGTACAGCGCCTGTCCCTTTTCCGCGAAGTTTTTGTTGAAGCGCTCACTGCCGTATTTTCCGTCACCCAGAAGCGGCATTCCGGCATGAGCCATCTGCGCGCGTATCTGATGCGTTCTTCCGGTGAGCAGTCTGCACTCAATCAGTGACAGCGCTCCGGAGGTCTTTATGAGCCGGTACTCGGTTATCGCGGTCTTCGCTCCCGGCTCCGGGCGGTTTTTGACATACACCTGATTTTTCGCCGCATCCTTAAAAAGATAGTTTTCGAGTCTGCCGCACGGCTGTTTGGGTCTGCCCTGCACGGCGCACAGGTAGTATTTTTCTATCTCCCTGTCACGGATCTTGTCATTCAGTATCCTCAGCGCCTCTGCGTTCTTCGCCGCAATGACTATACCGCCGGTGTTTCGGTCAATGCGGTTGCACAGAGCCGGTGCAAACGAGTTCTCGCCCTTGGGGTCCCACTCGCCGTTTTGGGCAAGATACGCCTGAATGTTCGCAATGAGCGTGTTATAATCCCACGCACCCGCACTGTGGCACAGCACTCCCGGCTTTTTGTCGGCAAGCAGGATATTCTCATCCTCGTAAACGATGGTTATACGCGGCTTTCCGACCTTGAGGTAGGCGTTTTCTTCGCGCGGTTTTTCAAAAAACTCATCGTTTATGTAGAGGCACAAAATATCCCCCTCATTGAGGCGGGTATCGCGCTTTGCGCCCTTGCCGTTAAGCTTTATGCGCTTTATTCTAATGTACTTTTGCAGCAGCGTTTCCGGCAGGAGCGGCACGGCCTTACCGACGAACCGGTCGAGCCGCTGTCCCGCGTCGTTTCGCCTGACAGTCAGTTCCTTCATATCGGGTATTATACACGCCGCAATGTAAAAAAATCAAGCCCCCGAAAGGTCGGGGGCTTGACGATTTATTTTTATGCTCAGTGAGCCTTATGCATGCCTCTGACGGTCATCCATACCATGCCTGCAAGATAAGTTGCTCCGAAAATACCGATTCCTGCTAACATTACTGTACGCTCCTTTCAAATCAAGGCGTTGAGTTGATTTCTCTCTGCATTTTCATTATAGTCGATCCGCCGCAGAAATCAACTGTTTTTCACAAATCTGAGTTTTTATTTTTGTATATTATGCACAATAACTGCCGTTTTGCAGAGCCAATTTTAAAACTTGCAAAACCGGCTTCCATGCGATTTTGCAATATGCATACATCCGGTATTCATAATTCATTTTTTTGGCCGCTGATCCGCAAATTTGCCGTAATTCTGCAAGTTTTCATGCGTAAGCTATGCAAATCGGAGCTTTGCTTTAAACTCCGCTTCAAATTTACCTGCGATTTCGGCTCGAAAATGCTGCAATTTCACTTTACCT
>CAVHZB010000029.1:0-17215 GCA_963640555.1 Phascolarctobacterium succinatutens | reverse complement strand
GCGTGACAGGTGCTGCAAATTACCGTTACGCGGTGGTTTTACAGATGCTTGTTAAAAAATTCGTAAAAACGGTACAGTCCCCGCGCATTTTTCCGTGCAATAGCCTTGCGAAGGCTATTGCGGTCTTTTACCGCCTGCAAGCACGGTGCCTGTTATGCTGCAAAAAAATCAGCCGTCTGGCAGACGGCTGAGCTATAGGTTTATTTTCTTCTTCTGGAGCGTCCGCGATCGGCATAAATGGGATTACCGGCTATGCGGCTGTCCGACTCCTTCATAAACTGCTTGAGCTTATCCTCAAACGCCTGATCACCCGTAGGCTCGGCGACCTGACCCGCAGTCTGCACGGGCTTTGCCTCGGCTCGGGGCTGCTGCATTCTCTCTGAACGGCGGTGCTGTCCGGGCGCGGCTTCCTCCGTGCGCTTTATCGACAGATTTATCTTGTCGCCGTTTATACCGATGACCTTGACCTTAACGGTCTGCCCCACCGACACATACTGCGAAATGTCGCTCACATATGTATTTGCTATCTCCGATATGTGCACGAGACCGCTCCTTCCGTCCGGAAGGCTTACAAAAGCGCCGAATTTGGTTACTCCACTGACCTTACCCTCAAGGATTGCTCCGACTTCAGGCTGCATATGCTTATGACCCCATTCTTTAGTTTATATCTGTAAACACTGTTTCATCCGCGCCTATGAGCCTGAGCCTTCGGCGAGCCTCGCTCTCCGAACCGGACGGTCCGCCCGCCGCCTCTATCTTGCCGCTGAGCTCCCGAGCCGTTTCCTGTGCCTGCTCTATCTCGCTTTTCAGCAGTCTTGTCTGCTCCATCGCGTCTTTCAGGTCTTCCTTGATGTTTACCATATTCAGAATAGCATATACGACCAGTATCGTCAATGCCAGACCCGCTATCGCCGTCGATTTTTTCATTCCGTCTCAAAGCTCTCCTTTTAGTTTTCCTCATTCGCATTGTACAGCATCTGGCGAATTTTGCAAAGAGTTTTTTGACGATTTTTAAAAATGTTTCTAATACTCTTCCGATCGGGCGGAAAGCGGCGGCAAAAATGCCGGCAGCCGCATCCAGCAGCTTCAAAACGACGGTGCTCAGGAGCAGCATATAAACAGCAAAGCCCAGTACCACGAAGCACAGCATAAAAGCATGCATTGAGCCTCCGCCGATATCCATGCCGAGATAAAACATCAGTGTAAGTGCAGCCGTTCCGAACAGTATATCCGGCACGGCATTTGAGCCGGTCCTACGCCTTATCACACGCAGGACATCGTAAAGGACGCCGAGCAGAGCGCCAAGCAGCACCGATGCCGAAAGCTGCGCAAGCTGAAGCGAAACGGGTGTCTGCATTTAGCCGAAAAGCCGCTGCCAGAAGCCGCCTGAGCTATGCTTTTCCTCATAGCCGAGTTCATTTATTACCCCCTCAACGCTGAGCTGCCCTACATCGAGGCTGATCTTGCCTATGTGTAATCCGCTGCCGCGGACTATAAGATCGCCCTGACTTGTGCTCATGACGATAACGGTCTCGTCAAAGCTCTCGACATCCTCAACGCCGGTTACATTCATCCTGCATCTGTCCTCCATGCTTACGCTGTGTGTCTTTGCAGCCGGTGCCTTTGCCTTTTCATCATATGCCATATTACAGCCTCCCTTTTTGTACAAGCATATGACCCCTGCAAAGTAAAAATGCACCCTTCAGACAACAAAATCTCGGCAACACTTTATGTATTACCGAGATTTTCTATGAAGCATGGGACTTAAAAGAGCCGCTCAAAACCGTATATTTGCTTATCTCAATCGGTCTTTCGGATTTCATTTTCGTTTATAACGGTGATGCCGTGTTTTTTCAAAAGCTCCGCCGTTACACCGTCGCCGGAGACTATGGTTCCGGTGAAGGTGCCGTCGTATATCGTGCCGCTGCCGCAGGACGGGCTGTTTTTCTTGAGTATCGCCAGCTTAGCGCCAAAAAGCTCCGCAAGGCAGAGCGCCGCCTCGGCGCCCCTTTGAAACTGCTCAGTTACATCGGCTCCGGTTTTTGATATCACTCCGCCGTCCAGCCGCTCGGACGGTGTACGGGGCGTTGTAAGTCCGCCGTAGCACTCCGGGCATACGGGGATGAGCTCATACCTCACTCTGAGCATTTCAAGCGTTTTTTGGGGAAGCCTGTTGCTTTCTCCGTCATATCTGCACCGCACGCCGAGCAGGCACGCGGATATTATCGCCTTTTCCATCACCGTCTCCTCAGGCCCAAAACCGCACCGCAGATGCCTCCGATGACATGCGTCAGCTGCGAAACATTGTCCTTGAGCATGACCCCGTCAACTATCTCATTGCCGAGGTAGAGGACGAGCACGAGTATGAGCGTTATCGGAATATATCCGTCACGCATGCCGGCAAGCGATGCCATGACTATCATCATAAAAACTATGCCCGACGCGCCCATGAGCATTGAGCCCGGAAACAGAAACCAGTAGACGAGACCTGACACGAGCGCCGTTATTATAATGGCGCTGAGAATATTTCTGCTGCCGTACTTTTCCTCAAGCCCCGGACCTACGACGAGTATCATCATCATGTTGCCTATGTAGTGACTGTAGTCGGTGTGACCGAGAACATGGAGGATAAAGCGCGGATATGTGAGAATATCCGCCAGAGACGAGCGCCATACGCTGAAAAGATATGTGGTCGTCCAGCCGTCGGTAAGGTCCCCGAGAATGAGCGCTGCGAGCGAGACAAGCGCAAATGTCAGCGTGACGGGCGCGTTATACTGAAGTCTGAAAAGCCGCTTCATTCGAGATTCTCCAGCGCGTTTTCGTAATATTCCTTCGTTCTCGCATCAAAGCACACCATGCGCACACGCTCTATCTCCGGATGCCGGCTCATGTATTCGGCTATGGCGTTTATCGCCGTCTTTGCCGCCTTATCGAGCGGAAAATGATACACTCCTGTTGATATGGAGGGAAAATCTACTGTTTTGCAGCCGTTTTCCGACGCGAGGGTGAGGCAGCTTACATAGCAGGAGCCGAGCAGCTCCTCCTCGTTCTGCCTGCCTCCGTGCCATACCGGCCCCGGTGTATGGATAACGAACCTTGCCGGAAGCTTATAGCCCTTGGTTATCTTGGCCTGACCTGTTCTGCACCCGCCGAGGGTGCGGCATTCCGCCAAGAGCTCCGGTCCCGCTGCGCGGTGAATGGCTCCGTCGACCCCGCCGCCTCCGAGCAGCGAACAGTTGGCCGCGTTTACGATCGCATCGGAGGCCTGCTTGGTTATATCGCCCTGAATTATCTCTATCCTGCTTTTTACTGTCTGATCCATATTCCACCTCAGAGTTTTTCTATATCTGCCGCGAGCCCGTCCACATCCTCGGCCGCGGTAGCCCAGCTCGTGCAGAACCGCAATACCGCGCCGCCGTCGGGCAGGCGCTCCTGAACCGAAAAGCTGTATTTTTCACCGAGAGCCTCCATCTGCCGCTTACTCAGTATCGGGAAGATCTGATTTGTCGGCGACGGGTATTTGAACGCAATGCCCTTTGCCGCAAACGCCTCGCGCAGGTGGGCTGCAAGCTCCACCTCGCGGCGGCCTATATCATAATACAGCCCGTCGGTAAACAGCGCATCGAACTGAAGTCCGAGAAGCCTGCCCTTTGCGAGCATCCCGCCGCGCTGCTTTATGATGTAGCGAAAGTCGCGTTTTATGGCGTCGTTTATTATGACCACGGCTTCTCCGAAAAGCGCACCGTGCTTTGTGCCGCCTATGTAAAACACATCGCACAGCCGCGCAAGGTCCGGCAGCGCGGGAGTGCCCTCGCACGCCAGCGCGCACGCAAGACGCGCACCGTCCACAAACAGAATAAGTCCCATATCGCGGCACACGCCGCTTATCTCCTCAAGCTCGTGCAGCGAATAGACCGTACCGGTTTCCGTGGGCTGTGATATATACACCATCGCCGGCTGCACTATATGCTCAAACGACTCGTCCGCCCTGTGGCGCAGGACATATTCCTTGATATCTGCGGCTTTTATCCTCCCGTTTTCGGTCGGAAGGGTCAGCACCTTGTGACCGCCTGCCTCTATTGCGCCGGTCTCGTGCACCTCGATGTGTGCGGTCTCGGCTGCCAGAACCCCCTGATGCGGGCGCAGCGACGCTGCTATGACCGTGAGATTTGTCTGAGTTCCGCCAACGAGAAAATGCACATCTGCGTTGGGAGCTTCGCACGCGCTCTTTATTTTCTCCCGCGCTGCGGCGCAGTACGGATCCGTACCGTAGCCGGCAGTCTGCTCAAGATTTGTTTCGTTAAGACGCTGCATTATCTCCGGCACGGCGCCCTCAAGATAGTCGCTTTCAAATCTTATCATGCCCTGACCTCGACCGTAACCTTATCATCCGCCGCCGACACGCTTATATGCCGTGCATTCTCACCGCGGCAGTCTATTATTCTCTGAGCTATCGCGTCCTCGACATCCTTCTGGATGGTGCGCCGCAGATTGCGTGCGCCGTAGACCGCGGAATAGCTCTTCCCGACGAGATAGTCTACAAGGGCATCGTCCCACGAAAGCTCCATGCCGCGCTCGGCTATGGCATCGCGCGTTTCATTGAGCATAAGAACGGCTATGCGCTTGAAGTCGGCCTCGGTGAGGCTGTTGAAGTATACTATCTCGTCTACCCTGTTTATAAACTCGGGGCGCAGGAACTCATTGAGTGCCTTCAGTGCGCGCTCGCGACCCATATCGTTTATCGTCCCGCCGAAGCCCATGGCTCCGCCCTTGGTGTTGGAGCCGGCGTTGGTAGTCATGACGATAACGGTGTTCTCAAAATTTACCGTTCTGCCCTGAGCATCGGTTATCCTGCCGTCGTCGAGGATCTGGAGGAGGATATTCAAAACATCGGGGTGTGCCTTCTCTATCTCGTCGAACAGAACAACGGAATACGGCTTTCTGCGTATCTTCTCGGTGAGCTGCCCCGCCTCGTCATAGCCGACATAGCCCGGAGGCGAGCCGATAATGCGTGATACGCTGAATTTTTCCATAAACTCGGACATATCGAGCCTTATAAGCGACTCGGGCGAATCGAAAAGATCGGAGGCAAGTCTTTTTACAAGCTCCGTCTTGCCTACGCCGGTGCCGCCGACAAATATAAAGCTCGTGGGCTTGCGCTTTGCCTTTAACCCTATGCGCGAGCGCTTTATGGCGCTGCAAACGGCGTTTACCGCCTCATCCTGCCCGACAATGTGCTCCTTCAGGCGCGCATCGAGTCCTGCAAGGCGCTCAAATTCATCCTCGCGTATCGAGGAGGCGGGTATCTTCGTCCACAGCTCTATTATGCGGGCAAGGTTATCCTCCGTGAGCTCAGGAAGTCCCTCAAGCTCTATGCATGTAAGCTCCTGCTCGCGCTGCATTTCCTTGCTGCGCAGCTCGGCAATGCGCTCATAGCGCTTATCCATTGCCTCATCACTGAGCCCCTCGCCGACGGGCGCGGGCTCGCTCATGAGTTTTTCCCGTTCAAAGCGCAGATCGTCCAGATCCTTCCGGAGCTCTGCACGGCGCACAAAGTTTTTGTCCTTGAGGTTTACATCGGAGCATGCCTCGTCGATGAGGTCTATCGCCTTATCCGGCAGGAAGCGGTCGGTTATATATCTCTCGGAAAGCTTCACCGCCTCGGCGCACATCTCATCGGATATCCTCACGCCGTGGAAATCCTCATAGTATTTGCGGATACCCTTGAGTATCTCTATGCTGTCCTTTATGGACGGCTCGTTTATCGTTACCGGCTGGAACCTGCGCTCAAGCGCGGAGTCTTTCTCTATATGCTTGCGGTACTCGGTAAAGGTGGTGGCGCCGATGACCTGTATCTCTCCCCTTGAAAGCGCAGGCTTTAAAATATTTGCGGCATTCATGCTGCCCTCGGCATCGCCGGCGCCGACGATATTATGCACCTCGTCTATGACAAGAATGACATTGCCGTGCTTGCGTATCTCCTCGATGAGCCCCTTCATGCGGCTTTCAAACTGACCTCTGAACTGAGTGCCTGCCACGAGTGCGGTAAGGTCGAGCAGAAATACCTCCTTATCGCGCAGCTTATACGGCACCTGTCCCTGAGCTATGCGCTGCGCGAGTCCCTCTGCCACGGCGGTCTTGCCGACGCCCGGCTCGCCGATAAGACAGGGGTTATTCTTCTGACGGCGATTGAGTATCTGGATAACGCGTTCGAGCTCCTCGGTGCGTCCGATCATGCTGTCAAGCTTGCCCTCGCGCGCTCTTTCAGTGAGGTTTATGCAGTAGTTATCCAAAAATTTGCGTTTGGGAGGCTTGCCGCCGTCCTTCTGCGGCTGTTGAGGCTGACCCTCCGGCGCACTTCCGCTTTCCGCGGGTACTCCGCCGTTATTACCGCCAAAAAGCCTGTTGAGAAATGGGAAGGTTGCCGTTTTTCCGTCGTCGTCGCTGTCGGAATCCGTGTCGTCGTTCATTTCCATAAGGCTCTCAACGCCGTTTAGGGCATTCATCATCTCACCGCTGAGGTTGTCGAGATCCTCATCGGATATGCCCATTTTCTCTATCATTTCGTCCACGGGCTTTATATGAAGCTCTCTGGCGCACTTAAGGCACAGTCCCTCGTTCTTCTGAACGCCTCCCTCAAGCTTCGTTATAAACACGACTGCGACATTTTTACCGCAGCGCGAACACATTTTTGCTTGCATCGTTTATCCTCCGATCGTCAAAAAATTTTGTCTGCCATCGTGCCCAGCAGCAGGAATATCCGGCTGAACAGTCCGTCGTCCAATGTTTCGTTACCTATCAGTATGCCGCAGAAGCTTAGCACCCAGCACAGGCAAATGCATCCTGCAAAGCCGCACCCAAAGCCGAACGCCGCACCTCCGTATATATCCGCGTCGGCATTGTCCGTTATCCTGAACCGCAGACCGAACACCTGCTTTACTATCGAAATCAGAAGCAGTATCAGCATCGCCATGAATACCGCGCCTATCGCATAGGCTATTGCGGCGCTTCCCGCCTGAGCTGCCGACATCGTCGCGTCAAGCTCCGTTTCATCGTATATTTCAGCGCCCTTCTGCGCATAGTGAGCTGCGCGGCTGGGGCTGAAGCCAAGACTTTTGAGGCACTCCTCGGCGTAAGGCCGCATGAGCTCAGGCTGCCGGGAGATGGTCATTTCTATCCTCACCGAGTCTATCCCCGCATTTTCCGCCGCCTGAGTTTCGTACTGTGAGTCAATGCAGCCCGCGATAAACGGCCGCAGCAGATACGCCGCGTCGTCTGCGGCTCCGGCAGAGATAAAAAGCCCTCCGGCGGCGGCAAGGATGAGTGAAACGAAGCTTATCGCCGCGTTCACCGCGCCGCGTCTGCTGCCGCGCCATGTACAATAGAATATTATTATCAGCAGTATCAGTTCAATTACAAATCTCATCTGTCGTTCAGGGTGCAAATATCTGCGCTGTCCCTCCGCCTGCGGTGAGCACTCTGCCGCCGCTTAAGAGAAATGCCGCTTCGATCCCTTTCACCTTCATTGAATTTAACGGCTGCGCGTCATCATCATATATTACGACCGTATTCTGCGTGAGGATAAGGACCTGCTCGCCGCTGCAATGCATACCGAGTATCCGACCCTCCGCCGGAGCTGAGGCTTCAATGTCGCCGCCGTCGATGATATACACCGATTCCTTGTCCTCCGCATCGCTCAATTGTATTATAAGCTCATCGTCAAGCACCGTATATATGCCGGTGGTCAGTCCCGTCAGACGGCATGCCCCCTCCGAGTCGCCGTCGTCATCGCAGAAGTAAATACCCTCATCGGCAATACCGCATATATCGTCGCCCGTCCAGCACAAAGCCTTCAGTGCTTCGGGAGCCTTATACAGTCCGCGCTCGTCCACGCTGTCGAGCGAGAATATGTGTATCTTATCCGAGGTAAGGACCGCGAGATATTCCCCGCTCGGAGATACCTGCGCCGACGTTATACCGGCATTTGCGCTGTACCATCTGTATACGGGCTGAGCCTCCGGCGAATACACGGTAACAAGACCGTCGTAGCCGGGACAAAGCGTGCTCACCGCCGTCATTCCGCTCTCGGATGCGGAAACGCCGGTTATATCGTTTTTCGTTTCGATGACCTCGCCCGAGCTCAGAACGACCGTTCTGCCGCCGACGCAGTACGCGGCGGCGTTATCTGCGCTTGCGCTTATGGCGGCATCCGCCTGCTCAAGCTCCCGCTCAAATTCCACATTTCCGGACATGTCAAAGCATTTGACAAAGCCTCGGCCGGCGGTAATGAGCTTGTCGGATACGAGCGCATAGCTCTGCGCGGACGAACAGATAAAGCTCGACTGCGCCTGACGCTGCTGCTGAGCGGGCGTGCACGCGCATAAAACAAGGCTCATTATGACAATAAGTAAAAATGATCTTTTCATATTCAATCCTTCAGCATCATGATACCGGCCGGTCCCTCGTACCACACGCGGTTCAGGTACAGTCCCTGCGGAGGCATGGTAGGACCCGTAAGCCGGCGGTCTCCGAGTTCGAGAAGCCGGGGTATATCGGCGGGCTCTATCTTGCCGTAAGATGCATATACGAGCGTTCCGACAATCGCACGGCACATATTGTACAGAAAACCGTTTGCGCACACGGAGACGGTTATGAGATCGCCCTCCCTTACGGCGGTACAGCCGTATACCGTGCGCACGGTGGTTTTCGTTTGGGTTCCGAGCGATCTTACCGCCGCAAAATCGTGAGTTCCCTCAAACGCGGCCGCGGCAGCCTTCATTCTCTCCATGTCAAGTTCCTGCGGGTAAAAGCAGGCCCGCTTTTCGAGAAACGGGTCTCGGACAGCACTGTTGTGGATCTTGTAAATATACTCTTTTTTTACGCATGAGGATATAGCGTTAAAGCGCTCGTCCACCTCAACGGCATCGACGACCGCGATATCATCCGGCAGCCGGGAATTTGCGGCCAGCGCGAAGCGGTCGATCGGTATGCGGCAGTCGGTGCGAAAATTTGCGCAGTACCGCAGAGCGTGTACTCCGGCATCGGTGCGCCCGCAGCCGGTGAGTTTAACGGGGTGCCCGCATATTTTTCCGAGCGCGTCCTGAGCCGTGCCGCAGACGGAAGCATCCCGCTTCTGTACCTGCCAGCCGTGGTACCGGCTGCCGTCGTATCTGAGCCTGAGAGCGATATTTCTCAAATTTCACACCTCATAAGCCGAATTTTTTCATAACGAGCACCGCCGCAAGAAACAGCGCGCCTAAAATGAACGCAAAAGCGTCTATCCTGTGCATTTTCAGCTGCTTCATGCGCGTTCTGCCGTCGCCTCCGTGATAGCAGCGGCTTTCCATGGCAACGGCAAGCTCGTCTGCACGCCTGAACGCGGAGACGAAAAGCGGCACAAGTATGGGCAGAAGCGCCTTGGCGCGCTGGAATATGTTGCCGCTTTCAAAATCCGCGCCGCGCGCCTTCTGCGCCGACATTATCTTATCCGTTTCTTCTATAAGAGTCGGGATAAAGCGCAGAGCCATGCTCATCATCATGCTCATCTCGTGCACCGGCACCTTGATCTTTTTAAGCGGACTGAGCATCATTTCAAGTCCGTCGGTCAGGGCGATCGGGCTTGTCGTATATGTCAGCATGAAGGTGCCGACTATGAGAAGGATTATCCTCAGCGACATCATAACGGCGCGCTCGATGCCCTCCCATGTGATTATCCAGCCCTCTATTATCGGGGTCCCGCCGGTGTAAAATATATTGAGCACCGCCGTGAGGATAATGATTATCACAAGCGGTTTTAGTCCCTTGAGAGCGGATCTCGGCTTTATTTCCGCAACCGCCATGCTGAGAGCCGTTACCGCGATCACCAGCGCATAGCTTATCCAGCCTACGGCATTAAAAAGCGCCACTATATAAATTATGACGAGCAGCAGCTTTGTGCGCGCATCGAGACGGTGTACGACCGTGTCGCCGGGGAAATACTGACCGAGAGTTATGTCCTTAAGCATTTATTCCCGCCTCCCTTCCGAGCTCCAGAAGGACCGCGAGAAGCTGCTCGTCCGTGTAAACGGGCCGGCTTATCTCGATGCCCTGCTGCCTGAGGCTCTGCGCGATGAGCGCCGGCGCCGGCACGGACAGACCTATCTCCGTGAGCTCCCGAGTGTGTGAAAATACCTCGCCGGGGGCGGCGTCAAACCGGATCGAGCCCTTGCTGAACACTATAAGCCTGTCGGCTATGCGGGCAACATCATCCATGCTGTGGCTGACGATTATGACAGTCGAGCCGGTGGTTTCGCGGTAATCGCATATAAGCTTGAGTATCTGCCGGCAGCCCGCGGGGTCAAGTCCCGCGGTGGGCTCGTCAAGGATCAGCACACCGGGGCGCATGGCAATAACGCCCGCTATGGCTACCCTGCGCTTCTGACCGCCGGAGAGCTCCAGCGGCGATTTTTCAAAAAGCTCCTCGCTCACGCCGACAAGCGCCGCCGCCTCGCGCACGCGCTCGTCTATCTGCTCCTGCGGCAGCTTCATGTTCTTCGGTCCGAACGCAATATCGGCATAAACGGTTTCCTCGAAAAGCTGATACTCCGGATACTGGAACACGAGCCCGACCTTGAACCTGACCTCGCGTGCGGTGGTCTTATCGGCATTTATATCGGTACCGTCGACCGTGACCGTGCCCTTACTGGGCTTGAGAAGTCCGTTTAAATGCTGAATGAATGTACTCTTGCCGGAGCCGGTGTGTCCGATGAGCCCGACGAGCTGACCGTGGGGTATCTCAACATTAACGCCGTTTATTGCGACCTTTTCGAAGGGCGTGTCCTCACTGTAAACATGGCTCAGACCGCTGACCTTAATTTCTGACATACTGTTTTAATTCCTTTGCGATTTGCTTTGCGCATTCTTCTATGCCGAGCGCTTCAAGCGGCAAATGCCACCCGTGCCCGTTCAATTCGTACATTATCTGGGTCGTTGCCGGAACGGTGAGTCCCTCGCTGTGCATGAGCTCGACCTGCGAGAACGCCTTTTCCGGTGTGTCATCGGCAATAACGCTGCCGTTTGACATGACTATCACCCTGTCGGCATCCACGCACTCGGACATATGATGGGTTATCAGTATGACCGTTATCCCCTTTTCGCGGCACAGCTTTGTCACAGTGTCTATGACCTCGCGCCTGCCTCTCGGATCGAGCATGGCTGTGGGCTCGTCGAGGACTATCACCTCGGGCTCCATAGCGATCACGCCCGCTATCGCAACGCGCTGCTTCTGACCGCCGGATAGCAGGTGCGGCGCATGCATCCTGAACTCGTACATATCGACCTGACGCAGGGCATTATCTACTCTGCGGCGGATCTCCTCCGGTGCAACACCGAGGTTTTCAGGCGCAAACGCCACATCGTCCTCGACGACATTGGCTACTATCTGGTTATCGGGGTTTTGAAACACCATGCCGACTGTGCTGCGTATCTCAAGCAGCCTGTCCTCATCGGCCGTGCTTATGCCGTTGACGAGCACATCGCCCTCTGTTGGCAGAAGGATCGCGTTTAAATGCTTTGCAAGCGTGCTTTTTCCGGAACCGTTATGCCCCAGCACCGCGACAAAGCTTCCCTTTTCAATGTCAAGGCTCACACCGCACAGGCTCTCAAGCTCGTCGCCCGGATAGGTGTAATGCACATTTTTTATGCTTATGATATTCTCCATGTCTCACCTCTCCCAGCGGCAGGCGGCACCGCAGGGCAGCACGAGTCCGGAATCGGTCACGGGAAGTCCGAGCTCCCGGCTCTCCGATCTGCCGCCGAATTTCTTAGTGAAGATGCTCTCGGTGACATATGACAGCACCGATGCCGAAAGCCCCGTGGTGTAGGAATTTATTATTACAAACAGCGGATCATCCGACAGCACATCCGCGCACAGCGACACGAAGCCCCAGAGATTCTGCTCAAGCTTCCACACCTCGCCGCCGGGTCCGCGCCCGTATGACGGCGGATCCATGATAATGGCATCGTATCTTCTGCCCCGGCGTATCTCACGCTCGACGAATTTTGCGCAGTCGTCGACTATCCAGCGTATCGGCGCATCGGAAAGTCCGGAGGCAGCCGCATTTTCCTTGCCCCATGCGACCATGCCCTTTGCCGCGTCAACATGGCAGACGCTCGCGCCCGCCTTGGCGCATGCCACGGTAGCCGCACCCGTATATCCGAAAAGATTCAGGACATTTATCGGGCGTCCCGCTCCGCGTATCTTCGCCATTGCATAGTCCCAGTTGCAGGCCTGCTCGGGAAACAGCCCCGTATGCTTAAAATTCATGGGCTTGACATTGAATGTCAGCTCGCCGTAATGTATCTTCCAGCTTGCCGGAAGTCCGCCCTTGTCCCACGAACCGCCGCCGGTCTGACTTCTGCGGTATCTCGCATCGCGGCAATTCCAGCGCGCATCGTTTCGCGGCGTGTCCCATATTGCCTGCGGGTCGGGGCGTACAAGATAGTATTTCCCCCATCTTTCAAGCTTTTCGCCGTTTGAGCAATCTATAAGTTCAAAGTCCTGCCATTTATCCGAGGTCCACATACGCACACCTTACCCATTATACTTAGTATAGTGTTTTATTTTAGCATTTTTCATCTTCATAAGCAAGGAAAATACCTTAACAATTTTGCGTGCATTCACATATAAATTTTTAGCTATATTCAAAAAAATCGCTTGACAACGGTCCGTACCGTGTGTATGCTAAGTGTATGAGACAGAACCACACAGTTACTATGGAGGGATCGAACAGTGATCAGCGTAAATTTCCGGGATCCGCGTCCTATATATGAGCAGATAAAGGATGGGATGCGCCGTCTGATCGTGTCCGGAGCTCTGCCCGCCGGCAGCAAGATAAGCTCTGTGCGCGAGATGGCGGCCGGACTTGCAATCAATCCCAGCACGATCCAGCGCGCCTACCGTGAGCTTGAGGCCGAGGGCTATATCTGCTCCGTGCCCGGAAAGGGCAGCTTCGTCTGCTCCAATGACGAGACCGAGGCTCTGCGGCGTGCTGAGCTTATCGGAAAATTCGACGAGCTCGTCACGGAGCTCGGCTATGTCGGCGTTACAAAGCAGATGCTTTCGCAGCGCCTGAAAGGAGAGCTTGACCATGATTGAGATCAAAAATGTCGTCAAGGAGTTTGACGGCTTCCGCGCGCTCGACGATCTGAGCATGAGCGTCCCCAAGGGCTCGGTGTACGGCCTTGTGGGACCCAACGGCGCGGGAAAAAGCACGATAATCCGCCATCTGACCGGCATATACAGGCAGGACTCCGGAGAGGTGCTCGTCGACGGGCAGCCCGTGTTTGAAAACCCGCCGGTCAAAAAACGCATCGCGTATATCCCCGACGATATATTCTATTTTGCAAACGCGAGCATCGGCGAAATGGCAAACTTCTACCGCAGCATTTATCCGCAGTTTGACAACGAACGCTTTGACAAGCTCGGCGGGGTTTTCGGCCTTGACCGCAAGCGTCAGATGCGCAAGCTGTCAAAGGGCATGCAGAAGCAGGCAGCTTTCTGGATGATGATGGCGCTCAGACCCGATGTCCTTGTGCTCGATGAGCCGGTGGACGGGCTCGACCCCGTGATGCGCCGTCAGATATGGAGCATCGTCATGGCGGATGTTGCGGAAAACGAAACGACGGTGCTTGTTTCCTCGCACAATCTGCGTGAGCTTGAGGATGTCTGCGACCATGTCGGCATAATGAACAAGGGTAAATTGATGATAGAGCGCAGCCTGAGCGAGCTTCAGGAGGGCATCGTCAAGGTGCAGCTCGCGCTGCCGGACGGCGCAGAGCTCCCCGTGGGGCTCGATATACTTCATTCTTCGTCCACCGGCAGGCTTAAGACGATGATAATGCACGGCACCACG
Organism: Phascolarctobacterium succinatutens; assembly: GCA_963640555.1. GTDB lineage: Bacteria > Bacillota > Clostridia > Oscillospirales > Oscillospiraceae > F23-B02. Next base: position 3,323 of record CAVHZB010000029.1, on the reverse strand, counting down.
GCCGAGCTGGAAGATAAGCTTGCTGCCGCAAAGCCGCTGTTTATGGACTTTGTTCCGCTTACGCTTGAGGAAATATTTATTTATGAGCTGGGAGGTGCAGACTATGAAGTCAAAGATATCGTTCTTTAACGCAGGGCTTTTCAAAAGCACGCTCCGGCGCTTCTGGCCGCTGTGGTTTGTCCACTTCGGCGGCTGGTTCCTGTTCATGCCGGTGCTTACTCTCGTCAACAGCATGGGCTCATCGAGAACATATGATTTCGTGTTCGATATGGCGCACAGCGCCGTGTTTTCCTCGCCCATCGTCTCTTTTCTGATGGCTATTATATCCGCCATGGCAGTGTTCAGCTTCATGTACAGCTCCCGCAGCACGGGGCTTATAGCCTCTCTGCCCATGCGCCGTGAAACGGTGTTCTGCTCGGTATGGCTCGGAGCCGTAGCCGCGGTCATCTGCTCGAACATAGTTATAGCTCTGCTGACCTTCGTGTTCTCGCTCGGCGCGGTATCTGACACGGCGTTCGCGTTCAAGGCCGTTATGATATGGTTCGGCGCGTACTCGATGCAGTTCCTGCTCTTTTTCGGCATAGCCTCGATAACCGCTGTCGTGACAGGCAGCATAGTCGCACTGCCGGTAATGTTCATCATCTTCAACTTTATCGTAGTCGGCATGGAGGCCGTTGTAAGGATGCATTTTTCCTGCCTTGTCTGGGGCATGGAGAATTTCGCGTTCGACAGCGTGCTCGACTTCCTGTCCCCCATTGTCTACATGCTCGGGAACTTCAAGCTTGACAGTGTCCATGAGTATGATCAGCTCAACGATATTTACACTCTTGTCGGCGTCACCTACAGTCACTGGACGGCAACGGTCATATACTGTGCCGTCGGTCTTCTGCTCTCCGTTGCGGCGCTGCTGATATTCAGAAAGCGCAGGATGGAGGCAGCCGGAGATATTGTCGCCGTGCGCTGCCTGAGACCCGTGTTCAAATACGGTGTCACAGTCTGCTCCGCTCTGTGCGGCGGCATACTGCTGTACACCCTGCTGTACGCGATATTCAACAATCCCTCGCTGTCAGTCGTCATAATGATACCGAGCCTTATAATTTTCGCTCTCGTCGGCTACTTCGGTGCAAGAATGCTGCTTGAAAAGAGCTTCCACGTCTTCCACGACGGCTGGGTAGGCATCATCGTCGTGTGCTGCCTGTGTGCGGTGTTCACGCTCGGCTGCGACCTCGACGTGTTCGGCATCGGCCGCTATGTTCCCGAGGAGAGCAGCATCAAATATATGTCCGTGTCGGAAAGCGGAAATATCAGCAGCGAAGAGGGCATCGCCGAGCTGCGTGCGCTGCATGAGAGCATCGTAAAGGACAAGGACAGATACTGCGATATCGACGAACGGTATATCTACTGTGAGCCGCTCATATTCACATACACGCTAAAAAACGGACAGAAGATCGTAAGAGAGTATGACTTACCCGAAGGCGACGAAAACTACAACAAGTACCACGAGCTGCTCAATTCGCAAAGCATTCTGCTCGAACGCTTCACGACGAACATCCCCGTCGATGTAAAGCACTGCGTCTATGTCAGCTTCGCCGCAATGAATTACGAGGCAGAACTCACGCCCGAGCAGGCCGCTGATTTTTACGACAATGCGTTCATGCCGGACATCAAGTCCGGGCGCATGAGCTCAGGAGGAGACTATCTTGGAATTATATGTATTGAGCTTGCAGACAACTCGCCGACGAATGGCACCTTCGCGAGCGAAGCTCTCTCCTGTGTGATATACTCAAGCTGCACAAGCAGCATTGAATGGGTGAAGGAAAAGCTCGGCGTTGACCTGACGGATCCGGCCTACGCGGCCGCGGATGACGGGACCCCCTCGACACATACATACTATTGACCTATTAACGGAAAGCTCCGTCGGTTTCGACATGACCGGCGGAGCTTTTTATGCATATTGTGCAATGCCCAATATCATGTTGACATATTTTTGTCGATAATATATAATACGAGTCATAGACAGCATTATAGGAAAACAAAATTATAATGATTGGAGATTGAAATGGAAAAAGAAATGCTTGAAAATGCCGGCTTCGGCACACGCGCAGTCCACGCGGGCAACATCCGGGACACACAGTACGGCTCTTTGACGATGCCAATCTACCAGACCTCGACCTTCTACTTCGAAAACTGCGAGCAGGGCGGCCGCCGCTTTGCCGGTGAGGAGGGTGGATACATCTACAGTCGTCTCGGTAATCCCACCACGGCAGTGCTCGAAAACAAGATAGCTGCGCTCGAGGGCGGCGAGGCATGCGCTGCGGCAGCCTCCGGCATGGGTGCGATATCCTCCTGCCTGTGGTCGATAGCCGGCGCCGGCAAGCACATCATCGCAGACGAGACACTCTACGGCTGCACCTTTGCTCTGCTCAGCCACGGTATGACCGAATACGGCGTAGAGGTAACCTTCACGGACCTCAGCAAGCTTGAAAACCTCAAGGCAAGTCTCAGGGAAAACACCGTTGCCGTTTATCTTGAAACTCCGGCAAACCCGAATCTCAAGATAACGGACATCGAGCTCATCGCAAAGACGGTTCATGAGTACAATGCCGATATCAAGGTCGTGTGCGACAACACCTTTGCCTCCCCCGCGCTCCAGAATCCTCTCAGGCTCGGTGCGGATGTAGTCGTCCACTCGGCTACAAAGTATCTGAACGGTCACGGCGATGTCATTGCCGGCTTCGTCGTCGGCTCGACCGAATTTATATCCCGCGTCAAGATGTTCGGTCTCAAGGACATGACCGGCTCTACGCTCGGACCCTTCGAGGCATGGCTCATCCTGCGCGGTCTCAAGACCCTTGAGCTGCGCGTTGCGCGGCACACCGAGAGTGCGAAAAAGATAGCTCAGTACCTGTATGAAAACGACAAGGTCGAGCTCGTAAACTACCCCGGTCTGCCCTCGCATCCCGGTCATGACATAGCCGCGCGCCAGATGCGTGATTTCGGCGGCATGATTTCGTTCGAGGTAAAGGGCGGCAAGGAAGCAGGAATGAAGTTCTGCAATTCGCTTAAGCTGTGCACTATCGCCGTATCCCTCGGCGACGCAGAAACGCTCATAGAGCATCCCGCATCCATGACGCATTCCACCTACGGTCCCGATGAGCTGAAAGCCGCCGGTATATCCGCCGGTCTCATCCGCCTGTCGGTCGGTCTTGAAAATGCCGACGACATAATCGCCGACTTTGAACAGGCCTTCGAAAAAATCTGAGTTTCTAAGTCAAAGTAGTCAAAACCTCCGGCTAAGCCGGAGGTTTTGACTTGTATTATTT
>CAVHZB010000028.1:4528-24561 GCA_963640555.1 Phascolarctobacterium succinatutens | reverse complement strand
CGGCTGCCCCGTTTCGGTACGCATCCCCGAATTTATCGCCAAGGTCGCAGAGGGCGACTTTGACGCTGCATACGAGATAATCACCTCCACCAACTCCCTGCCCGCAGTCTGCGGCCGCGTCTGCCCGCAGGAAAAGCAGTGCGAGTCTAAGTGCGTCCGCGGCATCAAGGGCGAGAGCGTCGGCATCGGCCGCCTCGAGCGCTTTGTCGCCGACTATCACATGAATAAGGAAGTCAAGGACGAGATAAAGGTTCCCGAAAGCAACGGTCACCGTATCGCCATCGTCGGCTCCGGTCCTGCCTCCCTCACCTGTGCCGGCGATCTGCGTAAGCTCGGCTACGATGTCACCATCTTCGAGGCATTCCACAAGTCCGGCGGCGTTCTGGTTTACGGTATCCCCCAGTTCCGTCTGCCCAAGGAGATCGTTGCAGCAGAGATCGAAAACCTCAAGGCCATGGGCGTCAAAATCATAAATAACGCCATCATCGGCAAGTCCGAGACCGTTGACGAGCTGTTTGACGACGGCTTCGAGGCCGTGTTTATCGGCTCCGGCGCAGGTCTGCCCCAGTTCCTGCACATCCCCGGCGAGAACCTGCTCGGCGTTTATTCGGCAAACGAGCTTCTCACCCGCGTTAATCTCATGAAGGCTTACCGCGACGATTACGACACGCCCATTAAGCACTTCCACAATGTCTGCATAGTCGGCGCAGGAAATGTTGCAATGGACGCAGCGCGCGTTTCCAAGCGTCTGGGCGCAGAGCATGTTTACATCACTTACCGCCGCAGCCGCGATGAGATGAGCGCCCGTAAGGAGGAGGTCGAGCATGCCGAGGCCGAGGGCATCGAATTCAGAATGCTCAACAACCCCGTCGCCATCCACGCCGGCGAGGACGGACATGTTACCGGCATAGAGCTCCAGAAGCAGGAGCTCGGTGAGCCCGATGAGAAGGGCAAGAGAAGACCCGTTCCCATTGAGGGCTCCAACTGGATCCTCGATGTCGATACCGTTGTCATCGCCATCGGCACAAGCCCCAATCCGCTGATCCGCAACACTACCGGTGGGCTGACCTTCACCCGCAAGGGCGGCATCGAGGCCGACGAGGGCGGCGCTACCGCACGCGAAGGCGTATTTGCAGGCGGCGACGCAGTCACCGGTGCTGCTACCGTTATCCTCGCAATGGGAGCCGGCAAGACCGGTGCCAAGAGCATTGACGAGTACATAAAGAGCAAAAAGTGACCTGACCTCTGGTATTCAAAACGCACCGGTGCAATTCGTGCCGGTGCGTTTTTGCGCGTATTTGTAAGCAGATTCAGGGGACTTCAGCCATTAAGCCGCCCTTATTTTTGTTAACATTTCAACTAATCAGGTTTTTTGCATTTGAGGTATTGCATTCAAAAGATATCTGCCGTAAAATATTAGATGCATTTAGACTCACTTTTATTGGGTCATAATGTTTTTTGCATTCAAATAAGTCAGAAAGGATGATAACCCCATGAAGCGTGACCAGTTTCAGGTCTATCTCGACGCAAATCCCGGCGCGAAGCTCCGCGATGTGGTTTCCCAGATGCTTTACGATGAGATCGTCTCACTTTGTATCGCACCGGGCACCAAGCTCAATGTAAACAGCATTGCATCGGCGCTTGGAATATCCCGCACTCCGGTCGCGGAGGCTATAATGAACCTCTGCGAAAAGGGCTTTGTCATATCCAAGCCCGACACGAGCGGATTTTTCGTCATTGACCTCAGTCTGCGCGACATGATAGACCTGTACGATGTACGCACGGCGATAGAGTGCGAGGCTGCGGCACTGTGCACCGAGCGCGCCGATGCCGGGACCGTCAAGGAGCTTGACAGGCTCGCCGTTGAGTTTGCCGAGTGCGTTATCCGCAAGGATTACGACGGCATGATAGCTACCGATATGCCCTTCCACGGGCTCATCGTTGAGTCATGCGGGAATAAATACATCCAGAAATGCTATAAAATGCTGCGCCCCAACCTTACGATGTACCAGTCCTCGATGATAAAATTCATCAGCAATTCCGACGATAATCCATGGTCGCCCAGCGTTATATACAACCATGTCGCGGTCGTTGAGGCTATAAAAATGCATATTCCCGACCTTGCAAAGCAGGCAATGGCGGATCATGTTAAGTCGAGCCTCAACTTCACGATGTTCTCCGGCGGCGGCGCCGACCCCTTTGCCGGGATCAGAAAGCCCAAGGCGGTCAGAAAGTGAGCGGGCAGTCCTAAACGCCGGCTTCAATGCAGCGCATGCTTGGTCGGACAGCCTCTGCATCACTGCTTCAAATATATTGTTTTATGAAGGGCAGCAGTAATGGAAACCAAAAAAAGGAATTCTAATTTAGAGCTATTACGCATAGCGGCAATGCTGATGATAGTATGCTCACATATTTTTTACCATTGCATCAACGGACAATTGACCGCGGCTTGGGATCCTGAGCTGTTTTGTCAGCCGGTGCTGTTTAAGCGGCTGGGAATATTGGCATTGATATCGCCTGCCGGAGTGATCGGAAACGCTATTTTTATACTGATCTCAGGTTATTTTATGGCTCCGAGGGAAGCATCGGCAATCAACTTGACAAAAACGGCAAAGAAGCTTCTTTTACAATTAGGCTTTGCTGCCTTTGTTCTTGTCATATCATCAAGCTTATATGTCCTGTGGGCAAACGCAAAATGGAACATAGATCTGTGTTCATATATCACATTTTTCTCTTTTAATAGCTTTTCGTGGTTTGTGGGATATTATTTTCTGGTAATAGTTGTTGCTAAAATATTCTTGAACTCCCGATTGGCTAAATATGATAAGCGCAGTTATTTGATGCTGGTAGTGACATTATTTGCCCTTGTTCAGTTCAGTTGGTCGACGAGCCTGCTGACAAGCCTGATGTCAGGACTTGATACGCTGGTGACAGGTGTATTTTTATACGCGCTCGGAGGATACATCCGCAAATATGATCCGTTTGAGAAGGTCAGGCTTTGGGTGCTTATAGCAATTATTATACTGACCAATGTCGTTATCTATGTAAATTATCATCTCACAACATTAACGAACATACATAATTTCAATCCCGACGGCGGAAATCTCTTTATTCAGACTATACCGGGATACAATAACAGTAATATTGTAACATTGATACTGGGCATTGCTATTTTTGAGCTGTTCAGAAGGATACCCAGCTTCAGCAGCAAAATTGTCAACTATATAAGCTCGGCTACATTTATGATTTATTTGCTGCATGATAACGATTTCTTCTACACCTTATGGATGAGCGTTCATTGGCTGCCTCTGCTCAGCGATAATATTTTAAGCTTTATGCTGTGCATGGCAAAATGGACCGGTATAACATTCGGATTTGGAGTTGCGGCTTATACGGTGTATTTACTGTTGGGTAAGCTGCTAATGGCGTTGAGACCGTTGGCGGTCAGAAAATAGAAAATTCAACAAAATGACCTCCTTCAGCCTGAAAGCATCAGCGGAAGAAGGTCATTTCTATTGCCTCGGCAGTTGCCGAGGCAATGATTTTTACGGTTATCCTCACTCGGGTGAGCCGGGGATGTAGTTTATAAATTCCCAGACCCGTTTTCCGTCGGACGACTCGACATATACGGGATGCTTATCTCCAAGCTGTGCTTCCCACACTATCCTTCCTCCGCGTTCAAGCTGCGCCCGTACAGCCTCCTGCTGATCTTCGAGACAAATAAATGCCGTATGGTGAATACACTCGCCCTTTTTCCGCAGCTCCTCGGAGTGATACGAGGTCGGATCGAGCGGTTGGATAAGCTCATGAATACAGCCGCCGAGATCTGCTATTGCCGTGCGCATATGGCTGCCGTGTCCGGTCAGTATCGCATCTTCAGGAAATTCGACCTCACGCACAAGCCACTTTATGTCTTCAAAGCCGGGAAAGCTTTGAAAGCTCTCTATGGAGCGTTCGAGCGAATCAGTAAGTATTCCTATATGAATAAACCTCATGTCCGTCTTCCTTTCTTCAGTCCTCACAGACAGCATTGAGCTTTTTGTTCAGCTTAGATGCTGTAAGCACGAGCGCCAGCGATACTACCGACAGTATTCCGGCAAGAATAAACGCCGTCTCATAAGACCCGGTATTTTCAGAGATCGCCGCTGCCAGCATTGGACCTATAAAGCTTGCCGCTGTAAATCCGGCAAACATCCACGCATAATTTGAGCTGAAATACTTATTGCCGAAGATATCCGCCGTGAGAGACGGCACTATCGTCATAACTCCGCCGTAGCATAAACCGATAAGTCCGATCGTCAGCATAAACTCAACAAAGCTTCCTGCCTGCCCGATGAGGAAAAACATATCCAGCGCCGTTATTATGAGGGCTATGCTCAGCGCCTTATAGCGTCCTATCCCGTCCGACAAGGCGCCGAAGCCGAAACGACCGAGAAAGCTGCCGACTGCCATCAGCCCGACAAGTGCTGCGCCCTGTGATGCCGACAGTCCGCACATCTCCTGCCCTATGGCCGATGCGTGCGCCGTGAGCATCAGCGCAGCGCAGTCGGCAAAGGTGAAGAATACCAGAATGACATAAAACAGCGGCATTTTGAACATATCCTTAGTTGCAATATCCTTTTTGGATATTACGGCTTCTGTCTTTGCCGGATCCCATCCGGCAGGCATGTAGCCTTCGGGAGGATTTTTGACAAACCATCCAAAGGTAAAGCGCATTACAATGAATATTCCTCCGCAGAGCATAAATGCCGTGAACACATCAAAATGCTCTATGAATGCATTGCCGAGAGGGGCAAAGAACAGCGGAGCAAGCCCCATCGCGCCGATGCAGATGCCGTTTGCGAAGCCGCGCTTGTCCGGAAACCATCGCATGACCACAGACACAGTCGAATTATATATAAAGCCGTCGCTCAGACCTCCGATGATACTGAAAAACAGGTACAGCTTCCACGCGGTGTCGGCAAAGCCCGTCAGGAGCCAGCCGAGTCCGAAGCCTGCGCCGGCTATTCCGACAAGAGTGCTGATCTTGACCTTTTTCAGCACGAAACCGCAAAGCAGACTTGAGATCAGCGCCATTATCTCGAACAGCGAATAGGCAAATGTTATAGTTGTGGAGCTAAGTCCGGTCGCCTGCATGAGAGGTATCTTGAATATGCTCCACATATATATCGCGCCGGTCAGACCTCCGCAGACGGCACAGCAGACAAGAACTACGCCGCGATTTATTGTTTTTACGGGTCTATCTGTCATTTTTTAATTCCTCAGCACATTTTTATTTTTCCGGAGCAATGCCGCAGGATTCATACGAAGTGAGCGCCCAATCCTTGCCGCGCTTCGGACCGGAAACCTCGTGCGCCAAAAGCAGCGTTACCAGGAAGCCGACAGCCAGTGAGCCAAGCATGAAGTACAGCCCTATGCTGTATCCTGCCGATGCATGGAAGCCGCCGCCGGCATTTATGAGCATGCCCATAATATAGGGGAACAAGCCACCGATTATCATGGAGAAGTTACAGCAGCCGATAGCTGTAGCAAGCTGATCCTTGCGCACGGAGGCGCCGGCAAGGGTATAAAGCACCGGAAAGGACGCATTCATGCAGAAGCCCATGAGAAGCTGGATGACTATGAGCACGGCTATGCCCTTCTGCATGAGAGGCAGGAATGCAAAACACACAAACAGCCATGCCGCACATATGAGGACCGTTTTCTTGGCGCCGATCTTATCCGACATCGTGCCCCAGAAAAGCTGTCCGAGACCGGCGGTTATGGTAAAGATAACGGAAAATGCCGCAGCCGTGGAGTTTTCCATATGACACTGATAGGTAAGATAAGGAGTCAGCCAGTAGTTGAAGCCGAAGTAGGCACCTACAATGAACGCATATGCAATAAACGCGGCAAGTACATTCTTGTTCTTAAACAGCTTGTAAAAAGGCTCGCTTTTCGCCTTCTTCTCGCCGCCATGCTTCTGCATCTGCTCCATGACTTGCTGCTCGGTGATATGTGGTGTCAGTCCCATTTCCGTAATTGCCGCATTATTCTTCACGAAACGGCTCTTTTTTGAATATGCTATATAAATTATCCAGAAAATTATAGGAATTGCAGGGATAATGAGGAATGGCACGCGCCAGTTGCCGGTCTTGCCGAGAATGAAGGCAACAAGAAGGCTGACAAGAGCCGAGCCCCAAGGATAACCGGTGTGATGCGCGGAGATTATGAAGCCCTGATATTCATCGGGGAACCATTCTGCGCAGGCGGATGCGTCTATCGCCTCGCCGCCGGCAGCAAAGCCAAAGCGGAAAAACTGCAAAACAAACAGTATTGCAAGGCTGCTCATTACGGGCAGACCGATAAGGAATGTCAGGAGCAGATAGCAGATCGCAATTATAAATTGTGATCTTCCGCGGTTCCAGCCCATGCCGCGCTTATCTGCCCAAGCGCTGATTATAACTGCTAAAATGCCGCCGCCGACAGTACCGACGGTGCTTATAAGTCCGGAGGTGGATGCACTCATGCCGAAGTATTCGACCATGGAAGGCATGATCTTGTTCATTATCTCTCTGCTGCCAGTGTTAAAGGCATAAACAAGCCATACCATAATGAGTATTACCCACGAGGTTTTTGGAGCTCGGGGAATAAAGCTGTGTTTCTTTTCTTTCATTACAATAACCTCAATTCAAAAGCATAAACATCTTCAAAGCCTTCACTTTTCCATGTTTTTGTCGATTTTTAATGAAAAATGGGTATGAAAATAGCAAAAGCAGGTTTTGATGAGATCTTCCGCCTGCTTTTGCAGAAGATAAGTTTTATATGCCGTCTTGATCAGCAATAGTATTCGGGTATTTTCTTGAGCGACTTAAACTGCGCAATATCATGACCATACCACACAGCAGCATTATACTGCTTTTCGAGCTTCTTTATCTTTTTGAGGCTTTTAAAGAAGCTGACAGGGTCGGCAATAACGCCGGGCAATCTGCCGTCATAATTTATCTGTGCGTTGAGTGCGTCAGAGGTGAGCAGAAGGTTTTTCTCCTCAAGCTCTATGACAATACCCATAACGCCGGGAGTGTGACCGGGGAGAATGACTGCATGTATGCCGTCGAAGAGCTCGCCGTCTTCCTCGACATAGTGAACCGTTTTGAGGTCGGCCAGCACATCAGCTCTGTTATAAAATCCGTGTGTGGAAGGATCTGTGCTCTGCATAACGGTAGTGAACGCAAATTCCGCCTCGGCCTTTGTTACATAGAATTCAGCGGTGTCCTTGAAAAGCTGGATGTTTCCGATGTGATCCATGTGCATATGGGATATGATGATATGCTTGATATCCTTGGGCTCAAGACCGATTTTTGCAAGACCTCCGGTAAGCGTTTCACCCTCAACGGGAGTATAGTAGCATGTCTCTGTGATGCATGACGGCCACAGTTCGTCGGAATTGGGTGCCGAGCCGATATCGTAGAGTATATATCCCGCCGTGGGATGCTCTATAAGCACGCAATAGCTGGGTCCCTGATACCAGACCGTTTCGGGGTTTGGATTTTCGCGCGTACCTATCACCATGTTGCTGTAGCTTAGATTTATATCATTATTAAGACGGCCGCAGCCGATAACATATACTTTCATTACTTTCTCCTTCCGCTCAGCATCTTCTGCCTGCGCTGAACCCTTCATGTACTGCCTGAAGTATCTTTCTTGCCTTCTGCGCATCGCCTATGATCTCGACTGAATATCCCTCGTCAATAAGCTTGTACGCAAGCTCGTTGACAGCGCGCATACCCATTGCGCCGATGACCGCTCCGGCTTTGAATATTTTCTCTTCTCCATCGTACGGAGCACTGCGGTCATAGGGCTTTTCGGTTCCCTTGCCCGTGTTGGGATCATGCTTGTGCTTTATCTTCTTGGTCTGGCATACGACTTCGGTGGTCGAAATTTTAATGGGCTTTGTATCCATCTCAACATCGACCTTGTCGAGCGCGAGTCTTGCGTTTATATTCCAGTCGACACCGTAAAGGTTAGCCGGATTGCAGTTGGGTCCTCGCCCGATCATCGTGACCTTTTTGCCCATCTCGGCTAAAAACATGGATACCTCACAGCCGACAAGACCCGTACCGAGGACTATGAAGCTGTCAACATCGGGGAAATGTCCGTCAAGAACATCCAGCGGATTGAGCACCGTCTGCTCATCAGCGCCCTCAACGCGCGGCATAACCCACTCGGAGCCTGTTGCGGCAATGATCTTGTCAAATTTCTCATTGCGGGCAGTCTCGAGCGTAAACTCCGTGCCGAGTCTGATATCTACGCCGAGCTTTTTTACGGTGTGGATAAGGTAATCGGTATACTTGCGGTAATCTATCTTGAAATCCGGCTTGCCGACATAATACATGAGCCCACCGAGCCGTTCCGCCTTCTCAAACAGCACTACCTCATGTCCGCGAGCTTTTGCCGCTATAGCCGCGTTAAGTCCGGCGGGACCCGAGCCGATGACGGCGATACGGCGGCTGACCTCTGCCTTTATGAGCTTGGTATTATCCTGAAGCTCATGACCGAGGCAGGGATTAACGGCGCAGTGCAGAGTGCGGTTTTTATTGCCGCCGCCCAGGCACTCGTTGCATCTTAAGCACTGGCGCATATCCTCTATGCGTCCCTCTATGAGCTTATTCGGATAATCCGGATCCGCAAGGATCTGTCTGCCGAGGGCCATGAAATCCGCCTCGCCGTCGGCAATCATCTGTTCTGCCTTCTCAGGTCTTACGGCACCGACTGTTATCACGGGGATGTTAATGGCCTTGCTTATAGCCGCGGCGTTATCGGTGTAGAGATTCCTTTCGCAATAGGTCGACGGTATCCATGTAGCCGTGCTGATGCCTCGGTTCAGCCCCATATTCTCTGAAGCCTCTTTGCCTTCGAGCATAACATCAAAGAAATCATGTATACGCGATTCAAGCGTACCTCCGGATACCATGATCGCGTCCGCTCCGGCTTCCTCAAGATATTTGCATATCTCAACCGACTGCTCTATGGTTATGCCGTTGGGCGTGAAGTCCTCGGAGGATATTTTGTATATGATTGGGAAATCCTTGCCGCAGTATTCCTTTATTCTGCGTATGATGTCTATCGAAAGACGGGCTCTGTTATAAACGCTTCCGCCATACTCGTCGGTTCTTCTGTTGTAATACGCCGACAGAAATTCGACGAGCAGATATCCGTGCCCGCCATGAAGCTCGACCGCATCAAAGCCGATAGCCTTTGCGCGCAGGGCGGCAACCGCAAAATCCTCGATGACCTGCTCGATATCCTCTTTGGTCATGACCTTGAGCTCAAGATCCGGCATTGAGAATGTTCCGACTCCTGACGGCGTGAACGCCGGCAGATCAGACGTATTGTTGTGTGCAAAAACTCCGCCGTGATCGAGCTGAACCGCAGCCTTTGCACCGCCGGCGTGGATGGCATCGGCGATCTTGCTCATACCGGGCATGAAGCGATCTTCGCTCATTTCCAGCTCACCGGGAAAGCACATACAGCCGGGAGTCGGATTTGTCATCTCCGTTATAATAAGTCCTACCCCGCCCTCTGCTCTTCTTGCATAGTGGTTTATCGTGCTCTCGGTGACTGTACCGTCAGGACCTGATGACCATGTCTCCATTGCGGGCATGACCATGCGGTTTTTCAAAACCATAGAGCCTATTCTTCCGGGTCTTGACAGATTTTTAAATTTCACGCTGTATTTCCTCCTTTTGTTCAATTATCTTCGCCTATATCGAACACGACCTTGTATGCCGTCTTTGAGTCGGCCTTTGCGATTGCATCCTGCCAGTTTTCCAGCTTAAACACCGAGTCGGAAAGCGGCTTCAGATCCACCTGATGATTTTCGAGCAGCTTCACCGCCTGCGGCCAGTTGTGGCTCACCGATGACATTGCCCCATAAACACGCAGCTCTTTCTGAATTATCTTCACCCAATTGACGCTGCTGTCCGGAGAGCCGTGAATAGCAAACTGAATAAACTGCCCCTCCTTGCGCAGGGCATCAAGACCAAGGTTTACGCCGGTATCCGTGCCGCTGCATTCGAAAACGATGTCCGCTCCGTAATTATCGGTCAGGGACAGGCACATGGCCCTGAGGTCCTCCTTCTGGGTATTTACCGTGTGATCTGCGCCAAGCTGCTTTGCAAGTGCAAGACGCTGCTCCCCGCGGGTGGTTCCGGCCACAATGACAGTCGCACCGAACACCTTGCATATCTGCGCGATCATCTGTCCCATCGGACCGGGTCCGATAACCACGGCGACCTTCTCCGGAGAAAGCTCTGCAAAATCGTAGCATGCACGGCAGCAGCAGGCCAAAGGCTCAATAAGTGCAGCCTCCGTTGCATCTATGCTCTCGGGCACAGGTACGATATCGCGCTCGGGGATGATCACATACTCTGCGAAAACGCCGTCATACACATAGCCCATGCTCTTGCGTTCAATACACATGTTTACAAGTCCTTCTCTGCAGAACTTGCACTTTCCGCAGACATAATGGCCGATCTCTGCCGACACGCGCTGCCCTGCACGGTACTTTGTGACACCCTCGCCGACCTCAACTATTCTGCCGATAAACTCATGACCCATGACAACGGGCGGAGTGCATCCCATTTCTCCGTGATAAACATGCATGTCGCTGCCGCATAGACCTGCCTTTATGACTTTGCATTTGACCTCACCGCGTGCGGGTACAGGCTCGGGTATATCTCGCAGCTCCGTGCTGCCCGGACCAAGTGCGTATTTAACTAATGCCTTCATAATATCTGCTCCTTGCTCAGCTATGACGATACCAGCCGTCATAGCCGTCATATATTTCGGGAATATACGCGTCCCAGCGCTTCATGACATATTCCTCGCCGCACATGGCAAAAAACTTGTCAAGGAAATGAGCGCAGTCGGCCTTAATTTCCTCCTGTGCACCGGGGCGGCTGAAATGGGCAAAGCGGAAAGCATCTACCGACCAGTAATCGAGGATACACATGCCGTTCCACGCTATATCGTTGGGAACAAGGGTCTTGTGGAAATGCTGCTGACCATAAAAAGCCGCACCGACATGAGTATGCAGCGCAAGAGGCGCATGCACGAACTCCCAGTAATCATGAAAATCTCTGGGATTTTCGTCCTCACGGCATTTGCACAGACCAATACGCTTGACCCACGGCGATTTCGTTCCTATCTCCCACTGCGCCATGGTCGGGCGGCACACCACCTCATCGGTGTCATATGCCCCGATTATCTTTATTTCGGCGGTGTCCTGATACATGCTCATAAAGTCGAAGCCTTCCTTGCACCATATCTCGTCCATGGCAAATATACCGCTCTCATCAAAGCCTCCCCAGCCCCAGCCGGCATCGCACAGCTCCTGCGACGGAACAACGATGTTGTTGGCATAATACTGGAGCACATTTTCATTTCCGCTTATTACCGGCGTGTGGTTTTTGAGATAATACTCATGGAACTCCTCTCGGCTTTTACCGTTTGCCGTTCCGAGGAAAACGACCTTCTTATTCATTTTTAGCATGGCTTGACCTCCTTGGTTTTGTCTAATATTTAACTTTTTCCGGTATTAAATTGCTTTGAATGCTCTATAGGCACCTGATAAAGCATTCAAAGCTTATTTTTACGCATTCAGTCCGGCCTCAAAGCCCTGCTGAATATTCTTATATCCGTTTTTGCCGGACTCCGCATCGCCTGCAACGATGACCTTACAGGGTAATCCCTCAAGCTCTTTCTCAAGTGATGCGTTAGGACGCACACCGAGTGCCATCACAACCATGTCAAGATCCTTAAACTCAATCTTTTTTTCCGGATTGCTGACGGGCGAAGCTATCACGGAGCTTTCGCGGATCTCCTCAACCTTTGTCGAAGTGTAAACCTCGACACCGCGTTCCCTAAAGCTGTCGAGTATCATTTTCTTCGGCGATTTTTCTCCGTCGACCATAATATCGGGGAGCATCTCAACAAGAGCAACATGCTTTGCTCCGTGTACCGACAAGTGCTCCGCCGTTTCCGCTCCGACCAGACCGCCGCCGGCGACAAGAATGTTCTTTCCGATATCCACGGGCACTTTTCCCGTGAGAACATCTATCGCGGTTACAACAAGAGGATTATCTCTGAGCCCCGGTATGGGAGGCATGAGCGGTGTGCTGCCGGTGGCCACAATGACGGTATCCGGCTTGTCCGATGCCACAATATCTTTGGTCAGAGCAGTATTGAGTCTGACATCAATGCCGAGCTTTTTTATCTGAGTCTGCTGCCAGTAAAGGAAGGAATCATACTCTTCCTTGCAGGGCGGTATGGCCGCTGCGATCCACTGTCCGCCGAGGCGTCCGCTCTGCTCAAATATCGTTACACTGTGACCCTTGCGGGCTGCCACTATTGCTGCCTCACAGCCTGCCACGCCGCCGCCGGCTATATAAACATTGCGCGGGGAATCCGTAACACTCAGATCGTATGTAAACTCCATACCCGTCAGAGGATCGACGACACATCTTATTTGATTTCCGCGTCCGTTTTCGCCGGTACAGCCCTGGCAGCATCCGATGCAGTGGATAATATCCTCAAGCCTGCCTTCCTTCGCTTTGAGCGGCATTGCCGGATCTGCCAGTGATGCACGAGCCATCGTGCACATATCCGCCTTGCCCTGACGAATGATACTGTCTGCCATGATCGGATCATTGATCCTGCCCGTAGCAACAACGGGAACATCAACGACCCGCTTTATGGCAGCCGCATTGTCAACGAATGCAGCCTTCGGCACTGCCGCCGGAGCAATGAGCGTATGACGAGAGACATACATGCCCTGAGTACAATGTATCATATCTGCGCCGGCTTCAACAGCCATTTGTGCAAAGATCTGTGATTCTTCGAGCGTGATTCCGCCCGGAACATAGTCACAGGTACCCAAGCGATAGGATATAGGGAAATCGGGACCCACCTTTTTGCGGACATTCTTTATGATCTCAACCATAAAGCGCGCGCGGTTTTCAATGGTTCCGCCAAACTCATCAAAGCGCTTATTCGCCTCGGGCGAGAGAAACTGATTTATCATATAACCGTGGCCGCCATGCACCTCTACAAGGTCAAAGCCGCACTTTTTTGCTCTGAGCGCCGCATCACCGAAATCCTCGATCAGCTCCCAGACCTCAGCGTTGCTCATCTCGCGCGGAGTATCGGTGCAGCTTGCCTCGCGGATGGGAGAAGGAGCCTTCGGCTGAACGCCCTGAACGCGCTTTGTGGTCTGCCGTCCCGCATGGTATATCTGGCATCCAAGGATCCCTCCTGCCGCATGTACTCGCTTTACCATTTCCGCGTGCGCCGGTATCTGCTCATCGCGCCACAGTCCCGCCTGCCTTGCAAACGAGTTGGCATGGTCCTGGACACCGTAGTTTTCGGTAAAGATAACACCCCAGCCGCCGCGGGCCTTGCGTTCGAGATACTGTATCCATTTTTCCGTAGGCAGTCCCTCGGTCGTGCAATATTGTGTTACCATGGCCGACACGACCATTCTGTTAGGCAGCGTGAGCCCGTTTATAGTTATTGGTTCAAATACTTTTTCCAGCATTGTTCTGTCTCCTCTTCTGATTTGATATTTTGCTGCATTTCGTTTCTCATAGTGAAACTACAGGTCTTGCTCGTGGAACTTGCCTACAATTTAACATCATCGCTACGATATGTCAATCGTTATTATCTCCAAAATATCAATGTCAGTTTTGTTGTTATGAACCAATAGTTTCACTATGCGAACAATAATTGCATTGATTCTAGCCCTGTTTTTACGCAATTATGCAGCCGTTGACATATACATTATCCCAAATATGTATATTTAGCGTTCCGTTATGTGAAACTTTAGTCCGCCTATTGATTTAATTAATTCATTGTGATATACTGTAAATGAAAATTAAATTACTGTTTCATTATATGAAACGAAATGGAGGCCGCAGCATTGGATAACGATAATGGTCAGTATCTTCTTCAGTCCGTCGATAAGGCGCTTGCCATCATTGACCTGTTCACAGTTTACGAGGAGCTTACCGCAGCGGATATAGCGAGACTTACCGGAAACGGTAAAAGCACCACCTTCAGGCTTCTTGCAACAATAGAAAACAGAAAATACCTTCGCCGTGATGCCGACGGAAAGTACAGGCTCGGATTGAAGCTTTTCTCAATGCGCTCACTCATGGACTCGCGCGGTGATATAGCGGATTCTATGCGTCCATATCTCGTCGAGCTCGGTGAACGCACGGGTGAAACATGCCACCTTTCCGTCATCAGCGGGGATACGGATGTTCTGTTTATAGACAAGGTAATGGGTAAATCGCAGATAAGATCGGACTCGGCCGTGGGCTATACCAGACCCATGTACGCAACATCCGCAGGCAAGGCAATGCTCGCCTATCGTTCAAGGCAATTCGTGCGCCGATATGCCGAGCATCTGACATTTGAACAGTACACTCCAAGGTCGCTGAAGAATGTGGCTGAGCTGTATGATGAGCTCGACAAGGTCCGTGAGTTAGGCTACTCGGTGGACGATGAGGAATTCGAGATCGGTCTGACATGCTTTGGGGCCGCATTGCTCAATGCCTCCGGCGAGCCGATCGCGGCGCTGTGTGTATCCGGTCCGAGCTCACGGATGCAGATGAATCGCGACAACCATGTTAAAGCGCTGCTGAGCATAACAAAAGCCGCCTCCGAGAGCTTTGACACTTAAATACAAAATTTCCCGCCGTCACTTCGGACGGCAGGAAATTTCCGGCGTGCAAAATGACCTCCTTCAGCCTGATGCTATCAGGAAGACGGAGGTCATTTTTATTATTATTCGGTACTAAACGGCTATGCTGAGATCATGCCTTGCGGACCTTGTCGATGTGGCGGGTGAGGTCGAGCATTTTGCAGCTGAAGCCCCACTCGTTATCGTACCACGCCATGAGCTTTACGAAGTTATCGTTGAGCGCCAGACCCGCTTTTGCATCAAAAATGCTGGTGTGGGGATCGGTGATGAAGTCGGATGAAACGACCTCGTCCTCGCAGTACTCAATAACTCCCTTCATGCTGCCCTCGCTCGCTGCCTTGACAGCCGCGCAGATCTCATCATAGCTTGCGCCCTTCTCAAGACGGCAGGTGAGGTCGACGATGGAAACATCTGCGCTGGGGATACGCATGGAGGTACCGGTCAGCTTGCCCTTGAGTTCGGGAATGACCTTGCCGACGGCCTTTGCCGCGCCGGTGCTGGTGGGAATGATATTGCCGTGTACGCCGCGGCCGAGACGCCAGTTCTTCTTGGAGAAGCCGTCGACTACCTCCTGAGTTGCGGTGTCGGCATGAACGGTGGTCATAAGACCCTCGACGATCCCGAAATTATCGTTTATGACCTTTGCAAGAGGTGCCAGGCAGTTGGTGGTGCAGGATGCATTCGAAACGACCTTGATGTCGGGAGTGTATTTGTCGAGGTTTACACCGCAGACGAACATCGGGGTGTCGTCCTTGGAGGGGCCGGACAGAACGACGACCTGTGCGCCGGCATCAAGATGAGCCTGTGCCTTCTCGGTGGTGAGGAATGCGCCGGTGCATTCAAGGACATACTCAACGCCCAGCTCGCCCCAGGGCAGCTCTGCGGGGTTGCGGTTGCCGACTATTGCAACGCGCTTGCCGTTTACGGTGATGGAATTATCGTCATACTCAACGGTTCCCTGGAAACGGCCGTGGACGGAATCGTACTTCACGGTGTATGCCAGCTGCGCGGGAGTTTTATCGGGAGCGTTTATAGCAACGATCTCAATATCGTCGGCAACTATGCCGGCTCTGAAAGCAAGACGGCCGATACGGCCAAAACCATTGATTGCAACTTTGATCATTTTATGTTCCTCCGTTTTATAAATTTCAGCATGGAAAACATTACTTACTGCTTGATATAATTGTAGCATATACTATGCTCAAAAATCAATATTTCGATACAGCCAAATCTCCGTTAAAAAATAGCCATTTTTGAGACGACTATTGTATAATATGCTTGTTTTTGATAAAATAATGCCGTAACTTGTTGTGAGGTGGACGATATGGCAGATAAGGACCTGTTATCAGCCGCATTTTTGATGCTGAGTGAGCCGGTGGCAATTTCGCGCCGGACAAAGATACTGTATATGAATCCCGCCGCCGTCAGTCTTGCCGGTAAAGACTGCTCCGGCAATCGGCTGGATACGCTCATGCCTTTGCATATATCAAACAATCAGGCGGATAATTTTATATCCACTGCCTTCATCGGCAGCAAGAACTGTACGGTGAAGGTATCGTCGGCAAACGGGCTGAGGATATTTGTCATATCATATGAAGCACCGCAGGCAGAGCCGTGTGAGGCTGTTCTGTCCTGCCTGCGTTCGAGCATGTCGAATATAAAATTTGCCGCCTCATGCATATCCGTTATCGCCGAGGATATTGCAAACGACAGACTGTCGGAATATGTGAAAACGCTCAACCGCAGCTATTACAGAATAAAGCGCGCATTGGACAATCTCGGCACGCTTTCCGGTATAGCCGCAGGCACACTGCCTTTTCATCCGCGTCCCATGGACATCACCGAGCTGTGCCGCAGTATTATAGATACCTCTCGCACGCTGACGGAAAAGCAGGATCTGAATATCTCTCTCCATGCAGAGGAGCACATGCGGATAGTCGCCGACAGAGAGCTGGTGAGCAGACTTCTGCTTAATCTGCTGTCAAACAGCATACTCAATTGCCGGCGCGGCGGCAGGATCTCGGTGTCGCTGCTGCGCACGGACAGCAATCTTGTTCTGGGCGTTGACGACAACGGCAGAGGCATTGACAGCGATGAGCTGGCGTTCGTGTTCGCACGATATAAGCACGGCGAATGTCTCACGCGTCCGGTGGGCTCCGGCATCGGGCTTGCTGTGGCAAAGAGCATTGCCGAGCTGCATGGCGGTGCCGTGATAGTCGAAAGCAGAGGCGAGGATCTGGGCACATCCGTGCGCGTAATGCTGTCGTATGATACTCAGCCAGAGCGCGGTCTGTCGGCTCCAGAAGCCGCATACGGTGACTCCGACATGCAGACCGTACTCACGGAGCTTTCCGGATGCCTCACTCTGAACTGCTATTGCGAGCATCTGAACGATTAAAGTGATCTGAAAAGCCGTCTCAGGGCGGCTTTTCGAATTATTCCGTATATAAATACTTTAAGCGCTCTGACTTTTCGTCATCGAGCCCGAGCCTGTATCTGAGGAATGCTTCGACACTGCCGTACCGCTCGGTTATCGCATCGAAGGCGGCATCGAGGTAGCTTTTATGGACGGTGTCGAGCTCGCGTATGAATCTGAGCGTCGGCTCGTCGTCCGTATACCTGCGGCAGTTGGCAACGAGCCGCTCGGTGCCGGCAGCACAGCGCTCGCGGGTGATGAGATAATCGGCATAAATCTCCTCGCGCGGTACATCGAGTGCTGTGAGCAGCAGCGCAGTAGCGACACCTACTCTGTCCTTGCCCATGGTGCAGTGATACAGCAGCGCACCTGTCTCATGGTGCAGCAGTATCTCAAAAAACCGTCGGTAATGCGCGACCGAGTGTCCGGTAGTGACCATGATAGGATACAGCGAGCGTATCTGCTCGGCGCCGTTTCCGCCGCGCGGCATGAGCCGCTGCGCCATCTTAACGGTACGCTGTGCCTCCTCATCCTCCGTTTCGGGCTTATCTCTGGTTACGCCCTCTGTCTTGTCCTCGAGTATGGGGCAGACGATATACTCAACGCCTCTTATGAGCCGATCGGGCTTCTGGTTACGCTCGGCGCCCGTTCTGAAATCAACTACGGCTTTCAGGCTTATGCTCTCAAGGTATTTAACATCGGCATCACTCAGGCTCGAGAGCATGCCGCTGCGTATGAGGCGGCTTCTGCATATTTCCCGTCCGCCGCGCGTTAAAATGCCGCCGAGGTCGCGCGCGTTCGGAGCTCCCTGCAATATTATCTCCGGCTTATACATCAAACGCCCTCCAATCCGAAAAGTCTCCTGCCGTTTTCAAATGTCAGGCGCTCGATCTCCTCTGCGCTCATGCCCTTCACCTCGGCTATTTTTGCCGTCACATAGCGAAGCTGCGTTGAGTCGTTTCTTTTACCGCGGTTCGGCACCGGTGTGAGATACGGGCTGTCGGTCTCGATAACGATGCGGTCAAGCGGGCACATTTCGAGCACCTCAATGGCCTTGCGTGCGTTCTTATATGTTATCGGTCCGTCAAAACCGAGGTACCAGCCGCGCTTCAAAAGCTCGGCTGCCATCTCGGCGCTGCCGGAAAAGCAGTGGAACACGCCTCGCAGCTCAGGATAGCGGCACACCATTTCAAGGCTGTCGCCATGCGCCTCGCGGTCATGTACAATAACAGGCTTATCAAGGCGCAGTGCAAGCTCTATCTGCCTGCAAAACAGTTCCTTCTGCTCCTGCTTATGTCCGGCATCCCAATAATAATCAAGCCCTATCTCTCCTATTGCAACACATTTCGGATGCTCTGCGAGCCCTTCGAGCTCTCGCATCCCGTCCGGTGTCAGCTTGTCGATGTCCTCCGGGTGCCAGCCGACAGCGGCATAAACGAAGCCAAACCGCTCGGCAAGCTCTATCGCCTGAATGCTGCTCTCAAGGTCGCAGCCGGGGTCAACGATAAGCCCCACGCCGTTATCCGGCATCGAGGCAAGTATATCAAAGCGGTCGGCATTGAACGCACCGCTGTCGTAATGTGCATGAGTATCAAATATCATCGGTCATACCTCCTCGCTCATTATAACATTACTTGATATACGGGCGCAAGCGGTGATATAATGAACCGACACGGAGGTTTTGATACATGGATCTTTATGACACGCTTATAAACGGTCTCGACGGTGATCTGACCGTCAGCTCCGTAATGCACGGACTCACATGGACCGCGGCGGAGCTGAGCGACGGGCGCTTCGGCATAGCCCTGCGCAATTCTGCCGCAACGGTGCAGCGAAGGTTTGACTCCCTCCAAGGGCTCGGAGTGCGCTCTGCGGCGCAGGCCGTGCGCTCATGGAACCTTGAGGAGGCATCCGAGGGCATGGCCGTGATAAACGCCTTTTACAATACTCCCAAGCGTTTAGCCGAGCTGGGTGCCGGCTGCGGATATGATAAAAGCTGCACTCAGGGTATGACGGCAGAGGGCGAAAAAATTGCGCTCATAGGGCATCTGAAGCTCCAGCCGGATGCTCTCAGAGGAGCGGATTCGGTTTACATAATAGAACGCGAGCCAAAGTCAGGCGACTATCCCGACCCTGCCTGCGAGTATATTCTGCCGGAGTGCGGCATTGTTATCATCACTGCCAGCGCCGCAATAAACAAGACTCTGCCGCGGCTGCTTAAGCTCTCGGAAAATGCGAAAACGGTCGTTATCGGTCCATCCGCGCCGCTTTGTCCCGAAATAATGCGGTATGGGATAGCGAGAATATCCGGAATGGTCGTGCGTGATGCAGCGGCGTTCAAGGAATGGATGATGTCCGAAAGCGGCAGCCCATACCCATACGGCGATGTGTTCATGATATAGCCGGCGGAAGGATCTTATTCGGAGCTATTTTCTGACATGCAAAAACCGCCGCAAGCTTCATAATGCTTGCGGCGGCGTGGTGCCGGTGGCGGGGGTCGAACCCGCACGGGTTATTAGCCCAACGGATTTTGAGTCCGCCTCGTCTGCCAATTCCAACACACCGGCAATTGCACCCGTACATTATACCGCATAGCCCCGCCGATTGCAAGATAAATTTCGCATTTCGCCTTTTTACCCGCCGAAAGCGGACACCCCCAGCAGGCTCAGCGCACCCATGATGACGCCCGCCAGCACCACGCCGCCCATACAGGCCAGCGTACTCTTCCTGAAATCCATATCCAGCAGGCTGGCGGCCAGCGTACCCGTCCACGCGCCCGTGCCGGGGAGCGGGATCCCCACGAACAGCAGCAGTGCCCAGTACAGTCCGCGTCCCGCCTTGGCTTGGAGCTTGCGTCCCGCCTTTTCACCCTTT
>CAVHZB010000028.1:3618-4518 GCA_963640555.1 Phascolarctobacterium succinatutens | reverse complement strand
GGTGAAGAACTTCCCGATAACGGCCTTATCCCCGCCCCAGAGCAGCACACGGCGGGCGAAAAAGTAGATAACGGGCACGGGGAGCATATTGCCCGCGATGGCAATAATATAGGTCAACCACAGCGGCAGACCGAACGCCACACCGTAGGGAATGGCTCCCCGCAGCTCGATGAGCGGAACCATGGAGACGAAAAAGACGATGATGCAGTGCTTGAACATGGGCAGTTCTCCGTTCTTTGAATTTCTACGGTGATTATACCCGCTTCATCGGACTTTGGCAAGAAGTACAAGGACGGTTTCAGAAAATCTTAAAATTTCTATCCCCCACGCTTCGGTTTCGCTCGACAAAGCCCCCGTCCTCCTGCTATACTTATCGTAAGGATAAATCATTTATGGTACTATGGGAGGGAATCGGCTTATGGACATTGCGGATGTTATATCCCTGCTGGGCGGCATCGCGCTGTTCCTGTTCGGCATGTCCCTGATGGGCGAGGGGCTGAAAAAGGTGGCAGGCAGCCGTCTGGAGCTGGTGCTCTACCGTCTGAGCAGCACCCCCATCAAGGGCGTACTGCTGGGCACGGGCGTGACCGCCGTGATACAGTCCTCCTCCGCCACCTCGGTGATGGTGGTGGGCTTCGTCAACTCCGGCATGATGAAGGTGCGGCAGGCCATCGGCGTCATCATGGGCGCCATCGTGGGCACCAGCGTCACCGGGTGGATCCTCTGCCTGAACAGTATCTCCGGCGGCAGCGGCTGGGTGGACCTGCTCTCCACCGCCACGCTGACGGGTATGTTCGCCATCGTGGGCATTCTGCTGCGGATGGTGAAGGGCAAGCCCACCCGCAAGCATCTGGGCAACATTCTGCTGGGCTTTGCCGTGCTGATGTACGGTATGACCGC
>CAVHZB010000028.1:0-3608 GCA_963640555.1 Phascolarctobacterium succinatutens | reverse complement strand
GGCTGGATCCTCTGTCTGTCCTCGCTGGAGGGCGGCAGCGGCGTGGTGCAGCTTCTCAGCACGGAGGTGCTCACCGGCCTTGTGGCGATCATCGGCATCGTTCTGCGGATGTGCAACGGAAAGGCGGTCAACCGTCATGTGGGCGAGATACTGCTCGGCTTCGCGGTGCTGATGTACGGCATGTCCGCCATGTCCGCAGCGGTGTCGCCGCTGCGTGAGAGCGAGGCGTTCCTCCGTGTGCTGACCAGCTTCTCCAATCCCCTGCTCGGCATTCTGGTGGGCATCGCGTTCACGAGCGTGCTGCAAAGTGCCTCCGCTGCGGTGGGTATTTTGCAGGCGTTGGCGGTGACGGGTGCTATCACCTTTGAAATCGCGCTGCCCATCACCATGGGTATCGCCGTGGGCGCGGCCGTGCCCGTCCTCCTGTCGGCACTGGGCGCGAACCTGAACGGCAAGCGCACGGCGTTCGTCTATCTGCTGATCGATGTGCTCGGAATGCTCATCTGGTCGATCGTGTTCTACAGTGCCAACGCCGCGCTGCATTTCACCTTCCTCAGCACGGTGATGACCTCCGTGACCATCGCGCTGATGAACACGCTGTTCCGTCTGGCGACGGTGCTCGTGCTGCTGCCCTTTATCGGGCGGATGGAGCGTCTGATGGAGCTGTTGTTTCCGGGCAGTACCTCCGATGCACAGGCGCAGGACATGGACAAGCTGGAGGAACGCTTTTTGCAGCATCCCGCCCTGTCCATCGAGCAGAGCCGTCTTGTGACAAATTCCATGGCACAGCGTGCCGAGGGCAACCTGCTTTCGGCACTTGAGCTGCGCAGCCGCTTCTCGGAAAAGGGCTTCCGTCAGGTGGAGGAGACGGAGGCGGTCATCGACCGCTACGAGGACAAGCTGGGAACCTATCTCATGAAGATCACCGCAAAATCCCTGTCACAAACGCAGAGCGAGGAGGTCAGCAAGTTTCTGCACACCATCTCCGACTTCGAGCGCATTTCCGACCACGCGCTGAACATCTCCGAGGCGGCTAAAGAGATACACGACAAGGAGATACGCTTTTCGCCGGAGGCGTGTCACGAGCTGGATGTGCTGGAGAGCGCGGTGCGTGAGATAGTGTCCATCGCCGTCGGTGCGTTCGTGGACAACGACCCGCAGCGCGCCACGCGGGTAGAGCCGCTGGAGGAGATCATCGACGGACTGTGCGACGAGATGAAGTCGCACCATGTTGACCGCTTGCAGTCCGGCTCCTGCACGCTGCATCAGGGCTTCGTGTTCAACGACCTGCTGACCAACTACGAGCGCGTCGCCGACCACTGCTCCAATATCGCCGTAGCCATCATCGAGCTGGAATCCGATTCGTTCGACACGCACGAGTACCTGAACAGTGTCCGCACCATGAAGGATCACTCCTTCGAGCAATACTACGAGGAGTACAAGGGAAAATACCACCTGTGACCGCAAAAAAAGAACGCCGCAAGGCGTTCTTTTTTGTATCCCTTCGCGGAGTCATCGTCAAGCACCCGTAGGGCAGGGTGTCCTCACCCCGCCGCTCCGCACAAAAACACCGCCGCTTCTTATTTGCCCCTATGCGTGGTACCGTGGTTTGTTCCCCTGATAAATGTCCTGCATTTCGCAGTCAACCTCGCTGATGGCATCGGAGCAGAGGCGGAGACGGGCGGCGTCCTGCTGCGTGAACTGGCGGTCGGACTTGTAGCGCAGCTCATGCTCCAGACTCGCCCACATGTCCATGGCGATGGTACGCAGCTGTATCTCCACAGGCAGCACCATCGTGCCCTCGGAAATGACGAACGGGACATTGACGATCAGGTGCAGACTGCGGTAGCCGGTGTCCTTCGGCTCCTTGATGTAGTCCACCTCGCGCAGAACGGTGTAGGATTCGCTGCGCGTCAGCAGGGAGCGGAGGTAGTAGATGTCGTCCAGATAGTTGCAGATGACGCGGATACCCGCCACATCCTGAATGTGGGCGTAGATGTTGTCAATGCTGACCTCAAGCCCGCGGCGGCGGAGCTTGTCAACGATGCTGTCCAGCGTCTTGATGCGGTATTCGATGTGGTGGATGGGCGAATGGTCGTATAGGCGGGCAAATTCCTCGTCCAGTATCTCCATCTGCGTGACGGCCACCTTGAGTGCGCTGCGGTACAGGTGCGTTACGCGCACCATGCCGGCGGCCAGCTCCTGCTTCTCCGGCGATAATCCGGAGGCGGTGGGAATGTCCCGCAGGCGGATAGTGCCGCGCTTTTCGATCATCATGTGCAAGACCCTCCTTACGCTTCGATAGTCCGATGGTGGTGTATAGACCGATAAGATAGCTTACAGAATGTGCGGGGAGACAGTTTGCAGTGCGGAGTAAAGCGAGGGCAAAGAAATACGGAAGAAAAGGAAGTGTTTTAATGCCGTGGGAGAGGAAAACCGCCCATTATCAGAACGATACCACTTCCGGCTCGGGCTTCGTGGTGGCGGCGACAGAGGACACATAGAGCACGGGACCCTCGCCCTGATACGCCTCGCACTGCTCGACCTTGACGGTGGCGTGTATCTTCACCCACTCCTTGTCGCGGTACTTGTCCAGCCCCTCGCCGCGGCAGACCAGTGCCAGAAACTGCTTGTCCTTGTCGCAGCAGACCATGGCGAAGCGGCCGGGGCAGTGGATGCCCCTGAACTTCCTTGAGTGGCACATCATCGCCTTGAAGGAGACCTCGATGCCCGCATAGCGGGCGGGATTGTCCATGATGTCCACATACCACACGCCGTAGTCCTCATCGGGAACCTCCAGCTTGCCGCCGCTCAGATCGAACGGGGACATCTCCGGGGTGACATACTCCTCGCTCGTGCCGTCCTCGTTCTCCAGATAAATGTCGGCGCGGCGGTTGACCATGCGCAGATTGCGGCTGCGGAGCTGTGTGCGCAGCTGCTCGTCGCAGTGGTCGAATATCAGCAGGTCGGCGTTGGTGATCTTCTCCATCATCAGCTGTCCCATGTTCTTGACATACATCTCGAAGGTACGCGCATCGACAAGGCACATGATCTGATAGAGTATCCAGTTCGCGGGCAGTCCCTCACGGTAAAGCCGCTCCATGCTCCACATGCCGTTGTACTCCACAATGACCTGCTTGGGGCGGTACTGCTCTTCCAGCTTCTTCAGAAAGTCGGGGGTAAGCTGCTCCTCGTTCTCCACGGTGCAGGTGAACACATTGGAAAGGCACTTGGGGTCATAGTCCAGCTCGCCCTCCTCGCACCGCAGCAGCAATGTGCGATCCTCGGCGGCGAAGCCGTCGCGGAGGATGCCGTTGATAAAGCTCGTCTTTCCGGCGTCCAGAAAGCCGGAAATAAGGTAAACAGGAATATCCATGGTATACCGCTCCTTACAGTCCGAACAGAGCCGCCAGCTTGTCCTCCTTCAGCTCGGAGCCGATGACGCACAGGCGACCCGTGTAGTCGGCCGCGCCGCGCCGTATCTGGTGCTCCTGCGGCACGAAGTCATAGTGCAGCCACTGGCCGCCGTCGGCGGCGGGGACGATGCCCTTGGCGCGGAGGATCGCGCCGTACTCGCCGCTGTCCAGCGCGGTGAGGATACGCTCCAG
>CAVHZB010000027.1:0-20777 GCA_963640555.1 Phascolarctobacterium succinatutens | reverse complement strand
CGAGCGCAGCGAGATTTTTCGTGAAAATTTATTTTCACAAAAAATGTGGCGTTTGTTCAGCGCGCAAAAAAGTCACAGACTTTTTTGCACGCTGAACAAAGCGGGAGTTTGTTGACTCCCGCTTTGCTTTTGCTTATAATTGCAGTGTAAACTTAATTGACGGAGCAGATAATGAAGATCATTGAAGCAAAACTTATAGAAGATGCCGTGGCAAGGTTGTGCATTGAGGCGAACCTCCGTTTGCCGGAGGATGTCATAAACGCCATAAATAGTGCCCAAAGTACCGAAACATGGGAAAATGCTCGCCGCAGCCTTAAGCTGCTGTCGGAGAATGTGCGTATCGCGTACGAAAAAACGCTGCCCGTGTGTCAGGATACGGGCATGGCGTGCGTATTTCTTGAGCTCGGTCAGCAGGTGCATATAGAAGGCGAGCTCGAAGCGGCTGTAAATGCCGGCGTAAGGCGCGGCTACGGTGAGGGTTATCTCAGAAAGAGCGTTGTGTGCGATCCGCTGCGCCGCGTAAACACCGGCGATAACACTCCCGCTCTTATGAATGTTCAAATAACTGCCGGGGACAAGCTTCGTATAACCGTAATGCCAAAGGGCTTCGGAAGTGAGAATATGAGCGCGCTGAAGATGCTCAAGCCCTCCGACGGTGTTGAGGGCGTTAAAAAATTCGTGCTTGAAACGGTCGAGCGCGCCGGAGCAAATCCCTGTCCGCCCATAGTGGTCGGGGTCGGCATAGGAGGAAGCTTTGACAAGGTCGCCTATCTTGCAAAGCATGCGCTCCTCCGCCGTCTCGACGAGCCTAATCCCGATGAATACTATGCGGCTCTCGAGCGGGAGCTTCTTGACGGGATAAACGCGCTTGGGATAGGACCCCAGGGCTTCGGCGGCAAAACTAGCGCTCTTGCCGTGGCTGTTGAAGCAATGCCGACCCATGTCGCCGGACTTCCGGCGGCCGTAAATATAAGCTGCCATGCAACGCGCAGGGCAAGCTGCTGCCTGTGAGGTGCGCCGTGGAATATAAGATAAATGCTCCGGTGAGCGAAAGAGAAATTAAAAGGCTGCGAGCCGGTGACAGTGTTTTGCTGTCCGGAACGGTGTATACCGCCCGTGATGCCGCACACAAGCGCATCTGCGAGGCAATGGACAGAGGTGAGAAGCTCCCGTTTGACCTTGATGGCAGCGCGATTTACTATGTAGGTCCAACTCCCGAGCATGACGGCTGCTGCATAGGCTCCGCCGGTCCTACGACCTCCGGCAGGATGGACGCCTACTCTCCACGGCTGCTCGACCGAGGACTGAAAATAATGATAGGCAAGGGCAGCAGAAGCGATGCCGTTGTTGACGCAATGGTGAGAAACTCGGCTGTGTACCTTGCTGCGATAGGCGGCGCAGGAGCGCTTATGGCAGCGTCCATAGAGAGCGCCGAGCTCGTATGCTGGGAGGATCTCGGCTGCGAGGCCGTAAGACGGCTCACGGTACGCGACATGCCCCTCACGGTCGCCATAGACTGCGAAGGCAACGATCTGTACAAGCTCGGCAGAGCCGAATATCTGAAAGAGGTAAAAGACAATGGATTATGCTGAAAGATCACTTAAAATGCACTATGAGCTTAAGGGCAAGATAGAAACGGCGGCGAGGACAAAGGCAAACGACCGCGAGTCGCTGAGCCTTGCATATACTCCGGGAGTTGCTGCTCCGTGCCTTGAGATACAAAAGGATGTAAATAAAAGCTATGAGCTTACCCGCCGCTGGAACACTGTAGCCGTTGTTACCGACGGCACCGCCGTGCTCGGACTCGGTGATATAGGACCCGAGGCGGGTATGCCGGTCATGGAGGGCAAATGCCTGCTGTTTAAGGAATTCGGAGGCGTTGACGCAATACCGCTGTGCATCCGCAGCAAGGATGTTGACGAGATAGTGAACACTGTAGCTCTGCTCGCGGGCTCGTTCGGTGGGGTGAATTTGGAGGATATATCCGCGCCGCGCTGCTTCGAGATAGAGCGCAGGCTCAAGCAGCGCTGCGATATACCCGTTTTCCACGATGATCAGCATGGTACCGCCGTCATAATGCTCGCGGGGCTTATGAACGCCCTCAAGGTGGTGGGAAAGAGCCTTGAAACCGTTAAGATAGTGACCTCCGGAGCGGGAGCGGCAGGCATAGCCATAATAAAGCTGCTTGTATCGTGCGGAGCCGGAAATGTTATAATGACCGACCGCAGCGGAGCGATCTATTCCGGCAGACCCGACCTGAACCCTGCAAAGCAGGAGATAGCCGCGATGACTAACGCCGGCCGTGAACAGGGAAGCCTTGCCGATGTCATAAAGGGCGCAGATGTGTTTATCGGAGTTTCAGCCCCCGGCGTGCTCACACGGGAGATGGTGTCTGGCATGGCAAAGGATGCGATCGTCTTTGCCTGCGCAAATCCCACGCCGGAGATATTCCCCGATGAGGCAAAAAAGGCGGGAGCAGCCGTCGTCAGCACCGGACGCAGCGATTACCCGAACCAGATCAACAATGTTCTCGCGTTTCCGGGCATATTCCGCGGCGCGCTGGATGTGCGCGCATCCGACATAAATGATGAAATGAAAATAGCCGCAGCCCACGCTCTTGCGGGGCTTGTCGGCGACGATGAGCTTTCGCACGATAATATTCTGCCGCAGGCGTTCGATCCGCGTGTCGGCAAGGCTGTCGCAGAGGCTGTCAGGAAGGCGGCTGTCGAAAGCGGGGCAGCGAGAATATGAAGAAGCGGCTGCTTTGCGCATCGGCGGGCATTGTTGCGATGATACTCGTTTTTGCGCTTGTGAGCTTTCTTGTTACTCCGTTTGCCAAGACCTACGGTGCGCAGAATATATCCGGCTCGGAAAAGCAGATAGCACTGACCTTTGACGACGGTCCCGGCAAGTATACGCAGCAGCTTCTTGACGGACTTCGTGAGCGCAATATAAAGGCCAGCTTCTTTCTCATGGGCAGCAAGGTCGAAAAGCGCCCAGAGCTTGTAAAGCAGATGCATGATGACGGGCACCTTATCGGCTGCCACACATGGTCTCATATAAGCTTTTTTGAGCACTCCATGGACGAAATTTACGATGAGATAGACCGCACAAACAGCCTTATCGAGAGCATAACCGGCGAGTATCCCAAGTTTCTGCGCCCGCCGTACGGCTATTATACCGGCGCGATGCTCAATCAGATCGACAGCATTGCCGTACTGTGGTCGGCATCGCCGCGCGATTGGGTGCATATAGATGAGGAATATATATACGACTGGTTTGTTGACAACGCCCGCGACGGTGACATCATCCTGCTGCATGATACAAAGGACGCGACAGTTCCCGCCGTCCTGCGTGCTATAGATACGCTCACCGAGCAGGGTTATGAGTTTGTCCGTGTTGACGAGCTTTTGTGCAGAAACGGAGATATGCTCGCCCCCGGACTGGCATACCGTTTCTGCCCATATGACAGCAGAGCGTGGTATATATGATGAAAAACAGCTCCGACGGGAGCTGTTTTTTTACCAAATATCAAAAATCGTGGACCTTAACGCGTTTTCCCATTTTCTGAAGGTTATTTGAGAGCTGCTTCAATATCTGCATCTTGACATTGAAATTGAGCGGCATTTCGCTGTGCGCCGGATTTGCCGCGTGACCGATGAACATATTTATGTCGGTCGCGTCCTCAAACAATATTCGTGCCGCAAGCGAGGCACCGTCTTTTTTATAGCACCACTTTTCAAAGCTGCGGTTGTCCTTTATATACTCCTTGGAGTAGGACAATATTCGGTCGACGGTGATTATACCCTCCGTGACAAGATCAATGCCCTCAATATGTGATACCGGAGGAATGTCCGGATCGGGCGACTCAAAATCAGTATGCACGGCAGCGTGCAGATACTCCGCTGCGATCTTGGCTGTAGTACCGCCGCACACAATGTGCTTGCCCTCTTTGGCGAAAAACAGCGCCATCATCCTGTGGTTATCACTCATATTCTCCGGTGGACCGACGGCTATATTAACGGTCTGCCGCTGGCGTATCTTGACCACGCAGGCCGTCGCATCATCAAAGGGCCTTCCGCCGTATAGCCTGTTTACCTCCTCAAGCAGGATGTTTGCAAGGACATTCGATGTAAGCCCAGAATCGCTCAGCGGCTCCATGAATTTTATAACGGCATCCCTGTCCCAATCGGTGTTGAGCACACCGTCATCACTGGCGTACAGCATTCCGTCGCTGAGGGCAAGAAAAAGGTCGCCGTCGGCAAGCTCAAGGCTCGAATGGTATATCGTTTTCTCGCCTATCCTCATGGTGTTGAGCGGAAACTCGTAGTGAACCCCGTTCCTTATCAGTATGACATTCGGGTTTTCGTATTGGATTATGTCGGCACGCGAATTGTTTTCAAGCCTGATGATGGTGAAGGTAGAAAATGCGGTCTTGCGTTCAGAGCATATCGGCAGAGTGTCCGCTATCGTCTCGACCGCATCACGAATGTTCAGACCCGCTGCGAGCATGGTGGATATGATGGTAGAGGTAAGCGTTGAGAGAATGCTCGCCTTGACTCCGCTGCCAAGCCCGTCTGCAAGAACGACTATCGTGGAATTTTTATTTTCAACGACCTCGACATGGTCGCCGCATAGCTGTTCGCCGTCGTGATTGAGGCTCATATATGCAATTTCGCTGCAAAGATTATTCTTCTTCAAGGCTCAACGACTCCTTCAGTCTCGTCAGCGCGATCTTCGTTTCCGCCGTGGTCTCGCCGAGCAGGGAGGCGATCTCCTGAACGATACGCATCTGATTTTCTATGACATTGTTCGTTATTTCGGCTGTCTGCTGGCTGATGGACTTGCGCCGCATGGATTCTTCCTCCTCCTCGGTTACATCGGAAAATATATCAATAAGTATCTTGGAGGAGCGGTCATAAACAATGGTCTGCTCAAAATATTTTTCATAGTCCGAGAAGTATCCGCGCAGCTTTTTAACGCTTTTTCCGGTTTCAAGACAGGTAAAAAACGGCGCCGTGTCAAGCACTCTTACAACGCTGTCGCCGAGAATGTCGGATTCATGGCTTATGTGCAGCATCTGCATTGCCGTGCGGTTTAGCTGCTGCACCTCAAGATCCTCGTTTACGACCACAACGCCGCTCGGCATATTGTTTAGGATCTTGTTGCTGAAGCGCTCGGCCTTGTCCATGATGAAAGGCAGGCACATGCTGTAGTCCGCCGTTCCGCGATAAATCGCGACAGCCTTGTCACGGCAGGTGTCATAGCCGCAGGAACCGCAGTTGAGCTCATCGCCCTTGGTGTTCTTGCCGAGCTTTGCAAGGATGCTCCTTATCTCGGCCTCATTGGGTGTTGGCTTATTCAAGGGAGAGCCTACATACTGCATATATAGAGTCTCCTTCGGCGGCTGAGGAACATCAAAATCCTCCTTACCGACATTTTGCAGCACCGAGCATATGTGCCGGATGGGGGAGTTTATGTACTTTTCCATTATGGGACCGTCTATGCAGCTACCGTCGCATATGGCAAGCTCAATAAAGCATTTATGGATGTTTCCGTTTCTTATGTCGTTGAGGGCATTCATGCAGTTTTTCGGACCGTTCGTCGCTATGCACTGATAGCCGCTGTCGGGTATATCCATGCTCTTGAGTATGCCGCCTGTAACGGGAAAGCTCCTTGCCCTG
The DNA here is from genome assembly GCA_963640555.1 of Phascolarctobacterium succinatutens. Lineage (GTDB taxonomy): Bacteria > Bacillota > Clostridia > Oscillospirales > Oscillospiraceae > F23-B02. The sequence goes on along the minus strand of CAVHZB010000027.1, from coordinate 15,093 downwards.
CCCGGAAAGCTCTCGCCGAATTCGGCGGTTATCTCGATGTTTGCCGACAGGCGCATCTGGTCAAATTCCTCGAATGTCAGCACCGCGTCAACGGCGGTGCCCTCAAACTCCTGCTTTCTTGCGACGCAGGGACCAATGAAGACGACCTTCGCCTCCGGCATGCGGTGCTTTATATCCATTGCGTGAGCTATCATCGGAGAAACTACGGGCGCAAGGTACTGGCGAAGCTCGGGGAAATGCTTTTCTATTAGCAGATTCAGCGAAGCGCACGAGGAGGTGATGATGATATCCTGCTTCTGCTCTCTGAGAAGGCGCTCGTATTCGCGCTTTACTATTGTAGCACCGACGGCAGTTTCCTCGGCATCGGTAAAGCCGAGCTCCTTTAACGCCCTGCGCACCGAGTTTATGCCGCAATCTGTCCAGCAGGCGTAAAACGACGGATCAACGCTGGCGATCACAGGAGCCTTGCCTTGAAGCATAACACTCACACGCTCTCTGTCATCTATTATCTCCTTTGCGTTTTGCGGACAGACAACAAAGCACTGACCGCAGAGAATGCACTCATCGCTTATGATACGCGCCTGATGCCCGGTAAAGCGGATAGCCTTGACGGGACATTTTCTTATACATCTGTGACAGTTTTTGCAGTTTGACTTTTTGAGATTGAGCACACTCGGCATGACAGATACCTCCTGCTATTCTATCTTTACTTTGCAATTTTGTAGTATATCATAATTATATGCTTGCTACAAGGAGGAAACGGGTGTATAATGCATAAAAATGTGTATTGGTGATGCTGATGCTTCAGGAAGCAATAATTACAAAGATAAGAGACGACGGACTGGCTGAGGTCGTTGTCGAGCGCCTCGGCGTATGCGGTGGAGATTGCGGCAGCTGCGGCGAGTGCAGGTATGAAAGCCTTATGAAATCTGTGGTTCAAAACCCCATCGGTGCATCGAGGGGTCAGCATGTTATGATAGAGACCCCGACCATGGGAGTCTTCCGCGGGGCGCTTGCGATATATGTGCTGCCTATAGTCCTGCTCTTTGCCGGATATATGGCAGCGGCGGCGCTGTCGCTGAGCGAAGGCACCTGCATAATAACGGCGTTTGCAGCGGCGGCAGTCGGAGTCATCATAGCCATGGTCATCAGTAAAGCAAGGTATAAGGCGGATCCCACGCCTACTAAGATAGTGAGAGTCATAGAGAAAGAATGAGAAAAGAGGGGAACGTACCGCTTAGGCGGTGCGTTTTCCTTTTGCTCTTACTAAAATCTTTGCTTTTGCGCTGTAGTTGTGATAATATATCAAACTGAGTTATTTTTTACATGGAGAGAAGCACATGTCAGATATGATAAAGGAGATACAGCGGCGCAGGACCTTTGCAATTATATCGCACCCTGACGCCGGCAAAACGACACTTACCGAAAAGCTTTTGCTTTACGGCGGAGCTATACAGCTTGCGGGATCTGTAAAGGGAAAGGCTACGGCGCGCCACGCTGTGTCCGACTGGATGGAGCTTGAAAAGCAGCGCGGTATATCAATAAGCTCATCGGTCATGCAGTTCGAGTATAACGGCTACTGCATAAATATATTGGATACTCCCGGACATCAGGACTTTTCCGAGGATACCTACCGTACCCTCATGGCAGCAGACAGCGCCGTTATGGTCATAGACGCCGCTAAGGGCATTGAGCCACAGACGCGCAAGCTCTTTAAGATATGCGCAATGCGCAATATACCCATCTTTACCTTCATAAATAAGCTCGATCGCGAGGCGAGGAGCCCGTATGACCTCATGGAGGAGCTCGAACAGGAGTTCGGCATCGGCACCTATCCCATGAACTGGCCCATCGGCTGCGGTATAGACTTCAAGGGCGTTTACGACCGAGAAAAGCGTGAGATACTCGCCTTCAGCGAGTTTCACCGCGGTCAGGACAAGATAAAGGCCATCGAGTGCGGCCTTGACGACACGGATACGCTTGATGAGCTCATAGGACCAAAGCTGCGCGGCACGCTGTGCGATGATGTCGAGCTGCTCGACGGCGCGGGCTATGAGTTTGACATTAACCTTGTGCGCGACGGCAAGCTCAGCCCCGTGTTCTTCGGCTCTGCACTCAACAACTTCGGTATAGAGCCTTTTTTGGAGAGCTTCCTTGATATGACGATGCCGCCGCTGCCGCGCAAAGCCGGCGATGAGACAATTGATCCGCTCTGTGACAGGTTCTCTGCATTTGTATTTAAAATTCAAGCGAATATGAACAAGGCTCACCGTGACCGCATCGCGTTTATGCGTATCTGCTCCGGAAGGTTTGAGCGCGATAAGGAGTATTATCATATGCAGGGCGGAAAGCCGATACGCCTTGCGCAGCCGCAGCAGCTCATGGCTCAGGAGCGCGCGATAATAAACGAGGCGTATGCCGGCGATATTATCGGCGTTTTTGACCCCGGTATATTCTCCATCGGCGATACGATATGTGATAAGAACATGAAGATCGAGTTTGAAGGCATACCGACCTTCGCACCGGAGATATTCGCCGGTGTTGAGCGAATAGATACAATGAAGCGCAAGCAGTTTGAAAAGGGAATAATGCAGATAGCACAGGAGGGTGCCATACAGATATTCCACGAGCCCTACACCGGTGTTGAGGAGATAATCGTCGGAGTTGTGGGTATACTCCAGCTTGAGGTGCTTGAGTACAGGCTCAAGAACGAGTACGGCGTTGATGTCCGCCGCCGCAGCATGCCTTATGAGGTCGTGCGATGGATAGAAAACGAGGACATTAACCCCAACGACCTCAATCTCACGAGCGATACTAAGTGGGTACAGGATTTTAAGGGCAACAATCTTCTGCTGTTTACCTCGGAATGGTGTGTGAACTGGGCACTGACCAAAAATCCGGAGCTCAGGCTCCGCGAATTTAACAGAGATTAAAAATGTGGCGTTTTTTCAGCGTGCAAAAAAGTCTCAGACTTTTTTGCGCGCTGAAATGAACCGGCGGTCAACCGCCGGTTCATTCTATAAGAATATCGTTTTTTGTGACTATGCTCCAGTCAAAGCCGCCGATAAGCTCATCCGCGCTCACGGGGGAACCGCCTGATATGCCGAGCAGCGCACCGAGATACCCGATAAGCTCCTCAGGAGAATATCTTTCGAGGAGTCTGTCCGTGCCGAGGTCGCCGAAGCGCTTTGACAGCTTGCGCTCACTGCCGGTAATGAGCAGGGGAGCGTGACAATATTCCGGCGCTTTTCCGCCAAGCTCCGAGATGAGCCATATCTGCCGCGCCGTTGACGGAAGAATGTCGCGCCCGCGCACGACTCGGTCAATGCCCATTGCCATGTCGTCAAACGAAACGGCGAGCTGATAGGCGAAAACACCGTCAGAGCGCCTTATGATAAAATCCCCCGAATCCGCAATATTTTCCGTGAAGCTTCCGTAATGCCCGTCGGTAAAGCTTATGCACTTATCCGGCACCTTTATCTTCCACGCACATCTTCTGCCCTGCCTGTCGAGCTCCTGCCGCTGTATACGGCTAAGCTCGCGGCACCGGCATTTTTCGCTGTGAGCAAGCCGGCTGCTCCGGCTGCAATAGCACGGATAGAGCATATCGCGGTGCAGGAGCATATCGAATATATCCTCATAAAGCGGTGTCCTTTCACTCTGAGAATACCCGCGGTCGGGATAGCCCTCGTCCCAGCCGAGACCGAGTACGGACAGGGCGGCGGCAATGCTCTCTGCATATTCCGGACGGCTCCTGTCGGGGTCAAGATCCTCCATACGGAATATGAGTCTGCCGCCGAGCCTTCTCATATCAAGCCATGTCAGCAGACACGAGGCGAGGTTTCCTAAATGCATGATCCCGCTCGGACTCGGAGCGTATCGGCCTACCTTGTGATTGAAATTTCTCATCAGCATCACCCCATGTGCGATCATATATGCTTATATTTAAACATATTTCGAGAAAAAATTAAATATAAAGCTACCATTTTCGTTTGACATATGATATAGTTATAACAAATAATATGCTATGACTGACGGAAGCTGCAGCACGGTCGCCCGCCGGTCATATTGGCAAGAGAGGTAATAGATATGGCAAGCTCAACAAAAGAGGCATTGGGAAATGCTTTAAAAAAAATGCTGTCCGTAAAGCCTATAGATAAGATAACGGTCAAGGATCTTGTCGAGGAATGCGGCGTTAACAGGCAGACCTTTTACTATCACTTTGACGATGTTTACGATCTGCTTGAGTGGGTGTTCGAGGAGGATACGAATAAGGCTCTCCCGCATGAGATCTATTATGATAAGTGGCGTGAGAATGTTATAGAGTGGTTCCAGTATCTCATGGATAACCGCACCTTTGTCCTGAACATATTCAATTCGCAGAACCGTGCGTACCTGCTCAGATATTTCAAGGGCCGGCTGCACTATTGTGTGCACAGCTTTGCGGTCATCTGCGCAGAGGGCAAAAATATCGAATGGTCTGATCTGGAATTTGTGTGTGATTTCTATGTAAACGCAGCAATCGGCTGGATCTCACAGTGGTTTGACATGGGTATGCCGAAGCTTGATGAGCACGATACCGAGCGGTATATCAGGATACTTGACGGCAGCACGGAAAATCTGCTGGCAAGATTTCAGAAGGACTGATATTGATCAAAATGGAATTTGGACTTCCGATATTTCGGGAGTCCTTTTTGTATTGAAAAACGGACGTTTTTGAGGTATAATATTCTATTATGCACAGTGTGGGGGAGTCGATATGAAAGAACAGAAAACCAATGTTATGCGCTTTCTTGAACAGAAGAAGGTCAGCTATACACCGCATGAGTACCCGCACGGTGAAGATGCCGTGGACGGAGTTACTGTCGCAAAGCTTTGCGGACAGGAGCCGGGGCAGGTTTTCAAGACCCTCGTAGCACGCGGTGCGAGCAAAACGGTATATGTTTTCGATGTGCCCGTTACCGGAGAGCTCGATCTCAAAAAAGCGGCGAAGGCGGCGGGAGAGAAGTCGATAGCAATGATTCATGTCAGCGAGATAAACGCCCTGACGGGATATGTGCGCGGCGGCTGCTCGCCGATAGGCATGAAAAAGCAGTATAAGACATTTATAGATAAAAGCGCGCTTAATTACCCGACCGTGATAGTCAGCGCCGGAAAGATCGGGTATCAGGTCGAGCTCTCGCCGGAGGAACTGGCAAAGCTGGTGCGCGCAAATTTTGCAGAGCTGGTAAGCGAAAATGACTGATTATATCAAAATCAAGGGTGCAAGAGCCAATAACCTTAAGAATATAGACATTGAGATACCCCGCAATAAGCTCATCGTTATGACCGGCGTTTCCGGCAGCGGCAAATCGAGCCTTGCGTTTGACACCATCTATGCCGAGGGACAGCGCAGGTATGTCGAGAGCCTGTCATCGTATGCCCGCCAGTTTCTCGGGCAGATGGACAAGCCGGATCTTGACTATATTCAGGGACTTTCTCCGGCAATATCCATCGACCAGAAAACCGGCTCACGCAACCCGCGCTCCACCGTCGGCACAGTGACCGAGATATATGACTACATGCGCCTTCTCTGGGCCCGCATAGGCAAGCCGCACTGTCCCAAGTGCGGTAAGGAGATACGGCAGCAGACCGTTGACCAGATAATCGACCAGCTTATGCTGCTGCCGAATGGTACAAAGCTCATGATACTTGCACCTGTCGTGCGTGCACGCAAGGGAGAGTATGTAAAGGTGTTTGAGGATGCCCGCCGCTCCGGCTATGTCCGTGTCCGGGTAGACGGCAGCATGTACGAGCTCAGCGAGGATATAAAGCTTGATAAGAATAAAAAGCATACGATAGAGATCGTTGTTGACAGGATCGCCGTAAAAGACGGGATATCCCGACGGCTTGCCGACTCCGTTGAAACTGCGGCGGCTCTGGCAAACGGACTTGTCGTTGCGGATATAGTCGGCGAGAACCGGCAGATGCTGTTTTCGCAGAATTACGCCTGCCCGGACTGCGGCGTATCCATTGAGGAGCTCACACCGCGAATGTTTTCTTTCAACACGCCTTACGGAGCGTGCCCCAAGTGCGACGGACTCGGTATGCAGCTTCTTATAGACCCGGAGCTCATAATTCCGGATGACAGTCTGAGCATATCGCAAGGCGCGATAAATGCCACCGGCTGGGGCTGGGGTGCCGACTCCATCGCCGCGATGTACTACAATGCTCTTGCCGAAAAATACGGGTTTACGCTCGACACGCCCGTATGCGACCTCCCTAAGGGCGTCAAAGATATCCTCCTTTACGGTACGAAGGGCGAGCCGCTTGACCTGACATACGAAAGAGAGCGCAAAAACAGCTCGTTTGCGGGCAAATTCTCGCGCCCGTTCGAAGGAATATGCAAAAATCTCGAGCGCAGGTACTACGAAACGCAAAGTCCGGCAATGCGTGCGGAGATAGAGGAGTGTATGTCCGAGGTCGTGTGCCCCGACTGCGGCGGTCAGCGGCTTCGCAAGGAGGCTCTTGCCGTTACCGTCGGCGGCATAAACATTGCACGGATGGGTGATATGTCGGTTATCGAGGCTATGGATTTCATTGACGGACTTGAGTTGAGCGAAAAAGAGCGGATAATTGCCGACAGGATAATCAAGGAGATAAAGGCACGGCTCGGCTTCCTTAAAAATGTCGGGCTTCAATATCTGAGCCTGTCGCGCGGTGCTGCAACGCTGTCCGGCGGCGAAAGCCAGCGCATAAGGCTCGCAACGCAGATAGGCGCATCACTCACGGGTGTGCTGTATATCCTCGATGAGCCGAGCATCGGCCTGCACCAGCGCGATAACGAAAAGCTCCTGAAAACGCTCATGGATCTGCGCGATCTCGGCAACACGCTTATCGTTGTCGAACACGATGAGGATACCATGCGCGCCGCCGACTATATAGTCGATATAGGTCCCGGAGCTGGAGTGCATGGCGGCAATGTCGTGTGTGCCGGAAGCGTCGGAGATATATGTGCCTGTCAGGACTCGCTCACGGGGCAGTACCTCAGCGGCAGACGAAGGATCCCAGTGCCGGCACAGAGGCGGAGCACCGATAAGGGCTTTATCGCGATCCACGGCGCAGCCGAGCATAACCTCAAGGGCATAGATGTTAATATACCCAAGGGCGTTGTGACCTGCGTTACCGGCGTATCAGGCAGCGGAAAATCAAGCCTCGTAAACGAGATACTCTACAAGAGCCTTGCCCAGAAGAAAAACAGAGCAAAGGTAAAGCCCGGGAAATGCGCTGGTATAAGCGGCATCGACGATATAGACAAGGTCATAGACATCGACCAGAGTCCTATCGGAAGAACACCGCGGTCAAACCCGGCGACCTACACGGGACTGTTTAACGATATAAGAGAGCTGTTTGCCTCGACCGAGGATGCAAGGCTCCGCGGCTATAACTCCGGAAGATTTTCCTTCAATGTCAAGGGCGGACGCTGCGAGGCCTGCAAGGGTGACGGAGTGCAGAAGATAGAAATGCACTTTCTGCCGGATGTCTATGTGCCCTGCGAGGTGTGCAGGGGCAAGCGCTATAACAGAGAAACGCTCGAGGTGCGTTATAAGGGCAGAAATATAAGTGATATTCTTGAAATGACTGTTGAGGAGGCATGCACTTTCTTTGAGAACCTGCCTAAGCTCAAGACCAAGCTTGACACATTGTATGATGTAGGACTCGGGTATGTCCGCCTCGGACAGTCGAGCACAACGCTGTCCGGCGGCGAGGCGCAGAGAGTAAAGCTCGCTGCCGAGCTTTCGCGCCGCAGCACCGGCTCAACGGTGTATATCCTCGATGAGCCGACGACCGGACTTCACATGGCGGATGTCCATAAGCTGCTTCATATTATCGGAAGGCTTGCCGATGCCGGAAACACTGTGGTAATAATAGAGCATAACCTTGATGTTATAAAAACCGCCGATTATATCATCGACCTCGGACCCGAGGGCGGCGACGGCGGCGGAACGCTTGTGTTTGCGGGTACTCCCGAGCAGTGTGCGGCGACTCCCGAGAGCTATACGGGGCAGTTTCTTAAAAAGATGCTTTAACAGATCGGGCATTCCTCCCGTAGAATGATACGGGAGGGGTGAAAATGACGGTTTATATTGCCGTGGGCTTTGCGGCGGCAGCGGTGCTGTGGCTTATCATCTGGTCGGTAAAGGGACTACTGCTCACACCGGTCAGACTTGGAAAGAATACTGACGCAAGGATAATTCTTAGCATAAACGGCGCGGAACCGACGATAGAGTATACGCTCAGAAGCCTTATATGGCTGCGCGAAAACGGAACCCTGAAGGCGGGTATACTCATATCGGCCCATGCTCCGGATGAATTGACGCGCAGCATCGCAAGGCGGTTTCAAACGCAGTACAGGTGCATAGAATACACAGAGGACGGATAGAATGCAGGAACTAAGCGAGATAAACGGCAGCATCGCAGCCGTAATATTCAGAAACGACGAAAACGGATATGCGGTCGTGCGCATAGACCTTGACGACGGGCAGACGGTTACGGCCGTCGGATGCCTTCCGTACATAGCCCCCGGCGAAATGATCTCCGCCGAGGGAGCTTGGATGACCCATGCCCAGCACGGCAGACAGTTTAAAATAGAGCAGTGCAGCCGCACGCTGCCCACCTCCGCGTCGGAGATATACGAGTATCTTGCCGGAGGCACCGTGCGCGGCATCGGACCGGCAACGGCGGCACTGATAGTCGATAAATTCGGCGACAGAGCTCTGGATGTTCTCGAAATGCATCCGGAGCAGCTTGCCGAGCTCAAGGGCATCAGCAGATCAAAGGCAAAGGACATATGTGCCGGCTTTAAAAAGCAGGCGGGTGTCAGGCGGCTGACAGAGTTTCTGTGCTCATACGGCATACAGCCCATATTTGCGCTGAGAATGTTCAGGTTTTACGGCAGCTCCGCCATCGAGGTCGTGCACGAAAATCCCTATATCCTCGCATCGTCGCATATAGGCGCAAGCTTTGCCGAGGCAGACTCGCTCGCGCTTTCACTCGGCATAGACGGTGACAGCCTCAACCGCGTGTGCGCGGCGGTCACATTTGAGCTCATTCACAATTCCGGCAACGGTCACTGCTTCATACCGCGCGGCAAGCTTACCTCCGCAACGGCGCAGCTCATAGGCGTAACGCCGGAGCTGGCCGACGAAGCTGTGGACAAGCTTTGTGAGACCTGCGAGGTGGTCTGCGACAAGGTCGCAGGACTGGAGGCATGCTATCTGGCAGAGCTGTTTGAAGCTGAGACATACACCGCACGGCGAATAAAAAACATGAGCAAGCGCACCGGCAGACCTACTAAAGCAGCCGATAAGCTCATAGCGCGCCTTGAAAAGGCAAACGGAATCGAATATGCGCCATTGCAGCGAGATGCCATAGCCCTCGCCGCTGACAGCAATATTCTTGTCATAACCGGCGGTCCGGGCACCGGAAAAACCACGATCCTGAGGGCGGTCTTGGCTCTTTATGATGAGCTTGAGCTTGAAACATATCTCGCGGCGCCCACCGGCAGAGCTGCAAAGCGCATGAGCGAGCTGTGCGGCGTGGAGGCTTCGACAATACACCGTATGCTGGGTGCAAAAATGTCCGAGGACGGGGAAGCGGTAGTGTTTGCAAAAAACGAGGAGGATAAGCTCGCCTGCGATGCCCTGATCATCGACGAATGCTCGATGGTTGACATAACGCTTATGCATGCGATACTGAAGGCGCTTAAGCCCGACTGCCGCGTGCTCCTCGTCGGCGATGCCGATCAGCTCCCGTCGGTGGGACCGGGCAATGTATTTTCCGATATAATCAAAAGCGGTACGGTGCCAACCGTGCGGCTCACCGAGATATTCCGCCAGAAGGCGGACAGCCGCATAGTGCGCAATGCACACATGATAAACAGGGGGGAGCATCCCGATTTCAACGAAAACAGCGGTGATTTTTTCCGCCTGCGCAGATTGCAGGGCAGCTCCTGTGTTGAGACCATCGTGGAGCTGTGCCGCCGCCGTCTGCCCGAGAATATGAAGATACCTCAGAATCAGATACAGGTGCTTTCACCAAGCAGAAAGGGTGAAACGGGGACAAGGAACCTCAACCGCTGCCTGCAGGAGGCCTTGAACCCGCCCGCCGAAGGCAAAAAGGAAAAGCCGTTCGGAGATATTGTTTTCCGCACCGGTGATCGTGTGATACAGGTCAAGAACAACTACGACATTATCTGGAAGGGTAAAAACGGTCAAAGCGGTACGGGGATATATAACGGGGATATAGGCGTTATCGCGGAGATCGACACGGCATCGGAGTCAGTGACCGTCGATTATGAGGACAAGCTGGCGTACTACGGCTTTGATATGCTCGGCGAGCTTGAGCACGCGTGGGCACTGACGGTGCATAAGTCGCAGGGCAGCGAGTATACCGCGGTAATTCTTGCACTTAACCCCGGAGTCCAGATGCTTTTAACGCGCGGCGTTCTGTATACCGCCGTTACCCGTGCAAAGCAGCTTCTTATAATGGTCGGCGATGATTCGGTAGCACACCGGATGATAGATAACCACAAGCAGTCGAGGCGCTACAGCGCGCTCAGGATAAGGCTCGCGGATGAAAATACTTGAATACATAGTCAGTCTAATATATCCGTGGAAATGCGTTTTCTGCAACAGCGTTCTTGAAAACGGGGATATATGCGATGATTGCCGCAGCAGGCTCCCATATACAAAGGGCGACAGCATATATCAGAAGTTTCCGTTTATAGATAAGTGTGTTTCGCCGCTGTACTACAAGGAAAATGTCCGCGACTCCATCCATCGGTATAAATTTTACGGCTGCTCGGCATATTGCGTGCGGTACGGAGAGATAATGACGGAGTGTGTCGAAAATAATCTTGATTGCGGCGGCATCAATATGATATCATGGATACCGCTGAGCAGGGCGCGTCTGCGGAAAAGAGGTTATGATCAGGCATATCTGCTTGCAAAGGAGATATCCGCGCGAGTGGAGCTTCCGTGTGTGCCTACACTTAAAAAGATAAAAAACAATGCGGCACAATCAACAACGCGCGATGCAAAGCAGCGCCGCAGCAATGTCGCCGGAGCATATGAGCTCTTTCCGAATGCGGATGTCGGAGGTAAGTACATTCTCCTTGTTGACGATGTGGTCACCACCGGTTCAACACTCAGTGAGGCAGCCCGCGTTCTGAAAAAAGCCGGGGCAAAATGCGTATATTGCGTAACGCTTGCCCGTCATGAGGATTGACGGCGGAAGAAATTGGACAGAATATAAAATAAACCATGCCGCAGTGCGTTTGCGGCGGATCGGAGCGTAATATGGTCATATATGAAAGAGATATAGCGGTCGATATGGGTACATCCAACACTCTTGTTTTCGTTCAGGGCAAGGGACTGTCGCTGCGTGAACCGACTGTTGTAGCGGTCGATAAAGTCAAGGACAAAATGCTCAAGATCGGCGAGGATGCAAAGAAAACGCTCGGCAGAACTCCGGCGAATGTCGTTGCCATACACCCGATAAGAGCAGGAGTGATATCCGATTATGATATGTCGGCACTCATGCTGCGCGAGCTTGTAAGCCGCATAACCTCATTCAGCCTTTTTAAGCCGCGCATACTCATGTGCGTACCGAGCAGCATCACCGGCGTTGAGGAACGCGCCGTTATCGACGCTGCAATAGAGGCCGGTGCACGCAGAGTCTACCTTGTGGAAACCGCGGTAGCTACAGCGATAGGCGCGGGAGTTGACATTAAGAAGCCGGACGGCAATATGGTCATCGACATCGGAGGAGGCACTACCGAGATAGCGGTGGTATCCATGGGCGGAGTTGCTGAATGCGAGTCGATAAAAATCGCAGGCAGCAGCTTCGACGAGGCCATAATCAGATATATAAAGAAAAAGCACAATCTGCTCATTGGGGCGATGACCGCAGAGGAGGTAAAAATCAATATCGGCGGACTTTTCCCGAGAAATGACGCTCCCGACAGCATGGAGGTCAAGGGGCGCTGCCTCATAAAGGGACTACCGCGCACCGTAACGGTGACTGCGGAGGAGCTTATGGATGTTCTCAGAGAGCCGGCAAAGCTCATCCTTGAAAATGTCCATTCGGTTCTTGAGCGCACGCCGCCCGAGCTCATAGGTGATCTTGGCATAAACGGAATGATCCTCTCCGGCGGAGGCAGCATGCTTTACGGTATGGACAGAATGATAGAGGACAGCACGCATATAAGAACAATGATAGTCGATGATCCTCTCGCATGTGCCGCTCACGGTGCCGGAAAGCTGCTTGCGCAGCTTGACAATATGCAGGACGGAATGATGAACTTCCTGCGCAACCGCGAAATGAGAAGATAATAAAAAGCTCTAATAATACAGAAAATCTCGGCAATACGCAAAGTGTTGCCGAGATTTTCATATCCATATTCAATATCAGCTCTTATAGGGAAGCGAGGTGAAATAGCTCGTGTCGGGCTGTCCTGCGATCTTCCAGCCGCTGCCGTCGTTGGAAATTGAGATCGAGCCGGTAAAGCCGCCGTCCGTCACAAAATTAATGACTGAGCTGCCGTCGGTTGAAGTAAAGCGCAGGCGCGTGCCTGATTTTAGCAGACTGCCGTTTGAAAGCGTTATGCTCTTCGAGGTGGTGACATATTCGCCGTTATTATCAAACGAAAGCTCGCCGGAGTCCTTCGCAAAGCTCTTGTCGGAGAGCGAGTATGAGCTTTTTATCTCATAGGTGCCGAGAATATTAACCTCAGTATCGAGAATGAGCTTAGCATCTCCAAATTCCCTGAAAAGTCCCTCCGCATAGCTCTGATTGTCAAACAACGCCATGTGCAGAGGCTGAGCATCGTCCGGAGAATACATAACGGCGCAGGTGACGGAAGCGGAGTTCGCGTCCGTTCCGTCAATGTATATCTCTCGCACACCGTCATTATCGAGATCGTAGAGCCTGATGCTGTTGACCGTTTTTATGCATGTGGTGACCTCGCTTGCTTCCCCTGCGCTCTCTACGCTTACAACGGTAAGTCCCTGATCATCGGCTGCCGTGCTGACCGTTTCGTCCTTGCCGTCGCCGTTGAGATCGCCGGTGTAAGGCAGGCGGGAGGTGATCACGGTACCGGCACTGCCGTTGGGATCGGTCACCTTAACGGAGCCGCTGTCATCAAGCGAGAGAAGGCGAACCTCGTTCGTGCCGTCGCCCTGATTGAAGAATATTGCCATTGCAGGCGTAGTGTCGGTGAGCTCGGTGTTTATCGCCAGCGCCGCTCCGTCGGACATGTCGCTGCAGAACAGAAGCTGACGCACAGGTACATACGCTCCGGAAGAGGTGTCATAATTGATCGTGTATACGCAGACATCGTATATCGAACCGCTCGCGGAAACGAGCAGAGATTTGATGTCGGTGGCTGCGGCGCTGCCGAGTATTGTAAGATCCGTATCGTCTGCGTCGGCTGCAAAAGCAACGCTCACATTGCCCTCGCTGCCCTCGCGTCCGGCGGGGATGAACCTTTCGTCTATAAAATTCTTGAGCTTATCATAGGACACGGTAAACTCATAAAAGCCGTTTGCGGCGTCGGCGATCTCACCCTCGTTTGCGATAACGACGAAGCCCTCGTCGGAGAGGTACCAGTGACCGTCGGAAACAAGGGACTTTATCGTCTCGGAATATCCCTCATTGAAGAATGTATCACTGTATTTCGGGTCGTCATTGAAGGATACGAGAATATCCTCGGAAACAGCGTTGACGATCTTGCTCTCGTTTTCGCCGAGGTCGGAGAGCCTGAGCTCCTCGCCGGTCTGCGAGTCAAAGCAGTGACCGCTTATGCTCAGCAGATCCTCCGTTCCGAGAGAAGCTCTGTCAACGACCCGCAGGGATACAATGGCGCTGTCGGCACGCTCGGTGCGGACGGTGCGGTTCATGGAAAAGGCGGTGAGCCCCTCAGCGGTGCCGTCGCCGATATTTTTGACATAGCGATCGTGGTAATCGGTGTACAGATCGCCGGTAAACAGCTCATTTAAAGCAGTGATATTGGCATTCATCGTATCTGCAGCCTCGGCGCGGTCGGGCATCGTCACCTTGGGCACCATGTACGAAACGCCGTCCTCGGCGGATGCGTTCTCCATCTCGACTACCACATCTCCGCCGCAGCTTCCGGCGTTGGCATTTATTATCTTGTGATCGGCGGTGACTGTAATATTGACCTTTGCATGGTTGGAGAAATCATCTACAAAGGATTTTACCGCGATAACATTAAGCTCCGAGTCATAAATACAGATGCTGTATTCGATCTCCGCCGTTTCGGTGCCGTCAGCCTTGTCACCGGCAAAGTCAAAGTGAATGACCGAGCCTGCTGCGATAGGACCCTCATCAGCGTTTCCGAAGGATTCGGAGCCCTGATCCGTTCCGTAGGAAACGGCATAGACATCGGATGCCTCCATTTTTATATATACGCCGCACTCACGCTCGGCATCGCCGGTGTCCTTCTTACCGCAGGCGCACAGGAACACGACGGTCAGCAAAGCTAATATGATAGCTGTAAATTTGCGCATAACATCAACTCCTTATACGATAGGCAATTATACCATGCACCTGTATAAAAATCCAGCATTAGCACGATTATTCACAAAAACATAAAAATTTCCCGTTAAAAGCCATGGTTATTTCCGACGCTTCGCCTGATGCGCATATTTGCCGAAAACCTGTCTTGCAGCGGTGCGGCGGGGCGGGCGATAGCAAGCGTGTGTCCGCCGTATGTAAAAATATCGGCCTCGATACAGTGCTTGCTGAGCTGCATTTGCTCCCGAATACAGCCCGCCAGCACATCGTCGGGTATATCGTCTCCATTAAATATAACAGCTGCGGCTGTGTCTTCTGCGGAACCGGATAACATAATATTTCCCTCCTGATAATAACAAATTTACACTACAGTAACGAAAAAACATCAAACCGAAAAACAGCGCGATAAAATTCGTTAACAAAGCAGATTGTAACGGAATTTTTTTTGATTTTCTATACAAAAATTATGGAAATATCACAAATGTAATGATATACTGATAAGGCATTATGTAAAGC
>CAVHZB010000026.1:0-12223 GCA_963640555.1 Phascolarctobacterium succinatutens | reverse complement strand
GATATCGCGCCTCGAGCGCAGAGCGATAGAAACGCTGCGAAAAATGCTTGAGTCATGACCACCCGTAAAACAGGTGGTCATGATTGCTAATTATTAATAAATTATTAAATCTTGACGCAGGTATTGAATTTTGAAAAAGCAGCGTTAAAATAGCGTGGTGCATTGAAACGGAGGTGCTGTGATTTGGAAAAGAGCAAGAGAGACAGAGCCCTGAATATGCTCAGCGGCTCTATGTGGGATAAGATACTGCTCTATGCCCTGCCCGTTGCGGCAACAGGCATTTTAGGGCAGCTTTTTAATGCATCTGATGTTGCGATAGTCGGAAATTTTGCGTCAACCGACCGTGTCGCGGCGGTCGCCGCCGTCGGCGCTAACGGTCCTGTCATAGGTCTTATACTCAACCTGTTTATCGGCATTGCTCTCGGCGCCAATGTCGTCATCGCAAATGCCATTGGCAGAGGCGATAAGCAGACAGTGTCGCGTGCCGTGCACACTTCGATAGCCGCATCCGTCCTCGGCGGCATTATCGTCATGCTGATAGGTCAGGCTCTGGCAAAGTCAGTGCTTATGATGCTCAATGTTCCGGACGATGTTTTCCCTCTGGCTATGACCTATATGCGTATTTATCTGCTGGGTCTGCCGGTCATATTCCTGTATAACTTCGAGTCGGCGATATTCAGAAGCGCAGGCGATACAAAAACGCCGCTGGCAGCGCTTGCCGTGTCGGGCGTTCTGAATGTCATACTTAATATATTCTTCGTCACCGCTCTTGATATGACGGTTGACGGCGTTGCGGTTGCAACGGTCATATCAAATGCCGTGAGCTCCGTAATTCTCGGCATAAAGCTTATGAGAACGGAGCTTTCCATCAGAGTAGAGCTCAAAAAGCTGGGTGTTGACTGGAGGATACTCGGCCGCATACTCAAGATCGGTCTGCCTGCCGGCATACAGAGCGCGGTATTCTCGCTTTCAAACATCATCATCTCCTCGGCGGTAAACAGTCTTGGCAAGGTCACGATGGCTGCCTCCTCCGCAGGCTTCAATGTTGAGATCGTTGCGTATTATATTTTAAATTCATTCGGTCAGGCATGCACGACCTTCGTGGGGCAGAACTATGGCGCGGCACAGATCGACCGCTGCCGCAAGACACTGAAGCTCTGCATCATTGAGAATATCATCGCAACCGGCATTACCATCCTCATCATGCTCCTTACGGGCAGATTTCTCATCAGCCTGTTCAATAACGACCCCGAGGTCATTGAGATCGGCTTTACGCGCCTGAAGATAGTCTATACCTCGTATATATTCTGCCTTTTGTACGAGGTCATG
The DNA here is from genome assembly GCA_963640555.1 of Phascolarctobacterium succinatutens. Lineage (GTDB taxonomy): Bacteria > Bacillota > Clostridia > Oscillospirales > Oscillospiraceae > F23-B02. Next base: position 10,894 of record CAVHZB010000026.1, on the reverse strand, counting down.
TCGGCGTATATGCGCGGCTACGGTATATCCCTCGTGCCGGCAATCCTGACGATGCTCGGTGTGTGCGGTATACGCATCACATGGATATATACCGTTTTTCCCATGAACCGTACCTTCGAGACGATCATGAATGTCTATCCCATAAGCCTTGCGGCAACGTCGGTACTCATCTTCATCGCACTGCTGATCTACCGCCCGTCCAAGCGCTACGACCATGTCGTGCTTGACTCTTGAAACGGCGCGCGGTTCGTGGTAAAATAACACGCTATGAATAACGGTTTTGAAACAAGATATCTTGAAGCAAGAAAAAAGGTAATAGAGAACGAATTTGCCGCGTTGAATCCCATGCAGAGAAAGGCTGTCATGGCAACACAGGGTGCGCTGCTTATCCTTGCGGGCGCTGGCAGCGGCAAAACAACGGTGCTTATAAACAGGATCGCAAATCTCATGCGGTACGGCAGAGCGGGAGACTGCGAGGAGCTTCCGGAAAACGCCTGCGAGCAGGATATTGAAGTCATGTGCCGCGGCGGCGACGATGTGAGAGCCAAAGCCGCATTTGAGCCCGTCGAGCCGTGGAGGATACTTGCGATCACCTTTACGAACAAGGCTGCCGATGAGCTCAAGTCGCGGCTTTCAAATATGCTCGGCGCTGCCGGAGCGGAAGTATGGGCTTCGACATTTCATTCCGCATGCGTGAGGATATTGAGGCGCGATGCCGAAAGGCTCGGCTTCCCGAAAAGCTTCACCATATATGATACGGCTGACAGCATGAGCCTTGTAAAGCGCATCCTGCGCGACCTTGACCTCGATGATAAAAAATTCCCGCCGCGCATGCTGCTTTCTGAGATAAGCCGTGCTAAGGACGACGGGTGCTCCGCACAGGAGTATCATGCCCGTGCAAGGGCGAGCGGTGATATGCGCAGAGCGAAGATAGCCGAGGTCTATGAGGAATACTCCCGCCGCGCATATGCTGCCGGCGCAATGGACTTTGACGATCTCATATTTTACACCGTAAAGCTCCTCAACGAAAACGAGGACATCTGTACCTATTGGCAGCAGCGGTTTAAATACATACTCATCGACGAGTATCAGGATACAAACAAGCTCCAGTATCAGCTTGCCTCAAAGCTTGCCGAGGGCTGGGGAAATATCTGCGTCGTCGGAGACGACGATCAGAGCATATACAAATTCCGCGGTGCAACCATAGAGAATATCCTCTCATTTGAGGATGAGTACAAGGGCTGCCGCGTCATCCGTCTTGAGCAGAACTACCGCAGCACAGCTCATATTCTCGGTGCGGCTAACGCCGTTATCAGGAATAATGTCGGCAGAAAGGGCAAGGAACTGTGGACAAACGGCGACGAGGGGCTTCTTCCGGAGCTTTATGTCGCCGATAACGAGCACGATGAGGCGCGCTTTGTCGCTTCCAAAATACTCGGACTGTACGGTAAGGGCTCGTCGTGGAGCGATAACGCGGTGCTCTACCGCATGAATGCCCAGTCCCACCAGATAGAGCAGGCATTCAAGCGCAACGGCATACCGTACAAGGTTTTCGGAGGCACGGGCTTCTTTGACCGCGCCGAGGTAAAGGATATGCTTGCGTATCTGTGCGTTATAGCCTCTCCGAGCGATGACCTGCGCCTTGCAAGAATAATCAACAATCCTCCGCGCGGCATAGGTGCAAAAAGCGTTGAAACGGCGGCGAGAATAGCCTCGGAAAACGGCAAGCCGCTGTTTGATATCATAAGACAGGCAGACCTATACCCGGAGCTGAGCCGCTCGGCACCGCGCATGCTCCTTTTCGCGGGTATGATAAACGAGCTTATAGCGCAAAAAAACGAGCTTGCACCTGACCTGCTGTATGATCAGCTCGTTGAAAAAACCGGCTACCTGCGTATGCTCGAGGAGAAAAACACCGTCGAGGACTCTGCAAGAGCCGAAAATATCCGTGAGCTCAAATCGAGCATTATAAACTACAAGGGCGAGACGACAGAGCCCACCCTTGAAGGCTATCTTGCCGATGTCGCGCTGTATACCGACATGGACAACTACGAAAAGGACGATGACTGCGTTGTCATGATGACGATGCACTCGGCAAAGGGACTTGAGTTTCCGAATGTCTTTGTCGTTGGCTGTGAGGAAGGAATATTCCCCGGCATACGAGCGATAGGCGAGCCAGATGAAATGGAGGAGGAGCGCCGGCTTTGCTATGTAGCGATAACCCGCGCAAAAAAGTGCCTGTTTTTGTCTTGCGCAAGGCAGAGAATGCTCTTTGGCAAGACCACAGCGAACCGAGTCTCGCGCTTTGTTGACGAAATACCGCCGGAGCACATAGATAAGCGCGGTATTCCCATGGGCTACGGCTACTCCGAAAAATCCAAGGTCGAGAAGGAATTTGCCCGCCGTGCACCGTCGTTTGCCCAGCCCCGCCGCAGCGTTGCACCTCCGCAGCGCACTTCAGAGCCTAAGACGGCTGCTGCTGCAACTCAATTTGCAGTCGGTGACAGAGTGCGGCATAGTGCATTCGGAGCGGGAACGCTCAGAAAAATGACTCCCATGGGCAATGATTATCTGATAGAAATTGAATTTGACAGCGGTGCTGCAAAAAAGCTCATGCTGCGTGCCGCTGCACTGCATATGGTAAAGATATAGCTATGAAAAATATGAATAAGGCCGCAGTAGGGCGCATTGCGCTTATCGTCACAACGCTCATCTGGGGCAGCTCGTTTGTTATCCTGAAATCTGCGCTTGACAGCATAACTCCGCTGTGGGTGCTTGCGATCCGCTTCGGCGGCGCTGCCGTTATCATGCTTCTTGCATGCCTGCCAAAGCTCAAAAGGCTTGATAAGCAGTATGTAAGGGGAGGCGTTACCATGGGTGTAGTACTGGCTCTTGCATACATAGTTCAGACCTATGGACTGGTGTACACGACTCCGGGAAAAAACGCCTTTTTAACGGCTACCTATTGTATCCTTGTTCCGTTCCTGTACTGGGCCATTGCGGGCAGAAAGCCCGATAAATTCAATGTTATTGCGGCTCTTGTCTGCCTTGTGGGCATGGGATTTGTCTGTCTTAACAGCGATCTGAGCATAAATATCGGCGATATGCTCACGATATGCTGCGGACTGTTTTACGGACTTCATATTATAATAACAGCCCGAAATGTCGAAAACCGTGACCCGCTGCTGCTTACCATGCTGCAATTTGCAGCCGGAGCGCTCGTCTGCCTTGTAGGCGCCGCATTGTTTGAGCCCGTGCCAAGGGATATACCCTCCGGCTCGTGGGCAGGCATTGCGTATCTTACATTTGTCTGCACCGGACTGTGTTTTTTCCTCCAAACGATCGGTCAGAAATACACGCCGCCTTCTCAGGCAGCCGTTATCCTGACGCTTGAGTCCGTTTTCGGAACGGCAATATCGGTGGTGCTTGGCGAGGAAACGCTCACCTTCAATATAGCGCTCGGCTTCTGCCTTATATTCTTCGCAATAATAACGAGCGAAACCAAGCTTGAATTTCTACATAATATTAGCAAAAAGCGCAGATGAGGCTGCGCTTTTTTGCTGTTTTGATGCAATAATGTGTTAAGCATAAAGGGAGCAGGTGATCTGAGTGATAAAGATCCTCATAGTTGAAGACGAAAAACCGATATCCGAACTCATAAGGCTCAGCCTCAGTAAATCGGGTTACAGCTGTGACTGCGTTTACGACGGCATGAAGGCCGCGGATGCACTCGACGAAAAGGTATACGATCTGGTGCTTCTTGACATCATGCTGCCGCAGGTCGACGGCTTTGAGCTTATGGAGTATATCCGCCCGCTCGGAGTGCCGGTAATATTCATAACGGCGAGAAACTCCGTAGCCGACAGAGTGAAGGGACTGCGCATGGGTGCGGAGGATTATATAGTAAAGCCGTTCGAGGTGCTTGAGCTGCAGGCGAGAGTCGATGTCGTTTTAAGGCGGTATAATAAAGCCGACAGGGTGATAAGCATCGGCGGTCTGAGCATCGACACACAGTCCATGCAGGTATTCCGTGATGGGAGCGAAATAGCGCTTACCCGCAAGGAATTTGAGCTGCTTCTGCTGTTTGCCAGAAACCCCGGAACGGCACTCTACCGCGAGACGATATACGAACGCGTATGGGGAGGGGATTACACCTGCGGCTCGAAAACCGTGGATCTGCATGTTCAGCGCCTGCGTAAAAAGGTTGGCTGGGAGAACAGGCTGCGTGCCGTTAATAAGGTCGGCTACAGATTGGAGGCGTGAGGTGCGCTTCAGACTCAAAATAACCGTCTGTATGATATGGCTGCTGTCATTATCCTTCGGCATCGGCGGAAGCTTTATGCTGTCAAGCTCGTTTAGATCAGCTCTGGAGCAGGAGAGAAGTGCCGCCGAGAGCTCATACGACTTCCTTATAAAAACAGTGCAGCTTGTAAATGATATATCGGTTCTGCCAAACCGCTCCGATATAGCAGATGTCGTCGAACAATTAAACGATGCCGGCATGATTGGCTTCAGCTCCGTTTCACTGTTTACCGGTGACGGGATAATATATCGTTCCGGAGACCTTGAACCCGACGAGCTTTACGGCGGAAGCGGCATAAGCGTTAAAGCCCTCGGCGACGGCAGACTTTACTACAAGCTCAGCGGTGCCGTCAACACAGAGACAGAGCCTCTGTATCTTACCGCACTGTGGGACATTTCCTCCGTGTACGACATGCGCCATGAGCAGTATAAGACATATATGATCATTTTTGGCGCGACCATTGCCGTGGGGACCGTGCTGTCATACATTATGTCGAGGCTTTTAACAAAACCGCTGGACAGGCTGACGAATGCAACAAAAAAGCTTGCCTCCGGCGAGCTGTCCTACCGCTGCGGCGTGAAAAGCGGCGATGAGCTCGGTCAGCTTTCAAGAGATTTTGACGCAATGGCATCAAGGCTTGAGGAGAGCATGGAGCAGATGCAGGACACCGTGCGCCGTCAGGAGGAGTTTATGGGCAGCTTTGCGCATGAGCTTAAGACCCCCATGACCTCCATTATCGGCTATGCCGACCTACTGCGCGGTCAGAGCCTTAACGCGCCTGAGAGAATGGATGCCGCAAATTACATTTTCTCGGAGGGCAGGCGCCTTGAGAGCCTGTCGCTGAAGCTGCTGGATATTATGGTGCTGAAAAATACAAAGCTTGATTTGAAAAGCACATCTCCGGCTGAGCTTATTGAAGGCATCGTGCAGTATCTCAGACCGTCTTATGAGAAGCGGGGAATAACGGTCAGCTGTTCGTGCGGCTTAGGGCAATGCCTTTTAGAGCCCGACCTTGTAAAATCACTCATCGTAAATCTTACGGATAACGCATATAAGGCCCTTGATAACGGCGGGCAGATAAACATAAGCTCAAAAATGCTCGCCGACGGATGCAGCATAACGGTAAAGGATAACGGAGCCGGCATTCCTCCGCAGGCGATGGAGCACCTTACCGAGGCGTTTTACAGGGCAGATAAATCCCGCTCGCGCGCACAGGGCGGTGCCGGACTGGGACTTTCGCTGTGCAGCGAAATAGCAAGACTGCATAACGGCAGCATCAGCTTTGAAAGCAGCGCCGGCAAGGGCACCGGAGTAACGGTTGAGCTTCACGGAGGTGCGGTATGAAAAACACGGCCTTAGCGATGGCGTCAATAATAATTGCCGTCTGCATCGGCTTCGGCATACCACTTGCATCGGCAAAAATTCAGGATAACTCCCTTTTAAACGGCACAGAGAGCCTCAATAAAGCCGAGGCGGCGCTTGACTCAAACGGTAGAGACAGCATAAGTCTCGCACAGAAATTCGTGCTCGTAGGCGTTAACGACGGCATATATTCAGCCGACCTTTCGGAGGGTAAATATATGCTGGCGTCTCAGGCAGCGGAAAAAGCGCGGGAATATGCCGAAATGCTCGGGAAATTCGACATAAGGTGCGTAGACCTGCGATCGACCGAGTATCAAGAGGGGATCCCTCAGCCGATGCTCATCGTTGACGACTCCGGTGAGCTTCCGTCTATCATAGTCTGGAGCGTGACCATATACGATGAAAACGGCAGCATGATATTCATGCTCGACGATGAGACGGGCGTGCTGCTCGCGCTCAGCTACTATGCAGATAATTATACCTGCTGGGCCGAGGCGCAGCCAGTGCAACCGGACATTGAGCTGCTGCGCAGAATTGCGGACTCATTTGCCGCGCTCATAGACGCCAGTATAAACAGCGTAGCTCCTGCGGAGAATATCCGCACTTGTTATACGGACTATATTTTCATAAACGCCGTTTTTGCCGACGGGCAGGAGATAGGCGGCGAGAGCGACGACGAACGGATGAGCAGTGCTCTGCTGCTGCGCATATGCGACAAGGGCTACAGCTTCAATCACGAATTGTATGGGTGAGAAAAATGAAACACAGAAAAAACCACGCATCAGCGGTGATAGCCGTGCTTGCAGCCATTGCCATAATAGCGGTGGCGGCAGTAAAAAGCGAGATATTCGTAGATAAAAATACGGTGCGCGATGAGCCGGTGCCGGATTGGGTCGAGGTTCAGCTTATAAGGGTTGACGGTCACTCGCGACGCGGGGTCAGGCTTGAGGAGATAAACGACATTGTTGTCCACTATGTCGGCAATCCCGGTACCACCGCACAGCAGAACAGAAACTATTTTGACGGCACCGAGAGTACGGTCAGCTCACACTTTGTCGTAGGACTTGAAGGTGAGATCATACAGTGCCTTCCGTTGGACGAAAAATCGTCGGCTACCAGCGAGCGCAACCGCGATACAATTTCCATAGAGGTCTGCCATCCGGATGAAAGCGGGAAGTTTACCGAGGCGACTTACGCCTCACTCGTCCGCCTTACGGCGTGGCTCTGCGATACATACGGGCTGTCGGCCGAGCATGTTATCCGCCATTACGATACCTGCGGCAAGGAGTGCCCGCTGTATTTCGTTGAGCACGAGGACGCATGGGAACGATTTAAATCTGATGTTGACGCATCAATATGAAGAAAAATGAAAAAGCACACAGGCTAAGTGTCTGTGTGCTTTGATTTATAGGAGAGAGGTTATGCTTCGATTTTGTTTTCCGAATCCTTTGCAAGCTTCTTCTGGAGCCAATCCTTGCCGTTTGAGAAGCGCTCGACAATGTAGGAAACGACGTAGTCGCCTGCTGCGTTTACCATCGTTGCGGGAGGATCGACGAGGTTGCCGATAGCAAGCGCGATGGGGAATGCGACTGCAAGCTGGTCGGGGAAGAACAGGGTGCACAGTACGAGCTCGCCCGTACCGCCGCCGCCGGGGATGCCGCTCATTGCAACGGAGGAGAATACCGCTACGATTATGGCAAGTATCGCCTGACCGGTGCCGAAGTCCATGCCGAAAATTCCGAACAGGAATGCGACCTTGATGATGGCGCTCATTGCCGAGCCGTCCATGTGCATCGTTGCGCCGAGGGGGATGACTATGTTGGAGACCTCCTTGGAAATGCCGGTCTCCTCGCAGACCTCGAGGTTAGTGGGGATCGTAGCTACGGAGGAGCAGGTGCCGAAGGATACCGCCGCCGGACGGAACAGGTGCTTCCACATGACCTTCGCGCCGCCCTTGCCGCCGCCGAAGCGGGCATAGATCGGGAAGAAAACAAACATGTAGGCAAAGCACAGAACATAGTAGATGATCAGCGTGCGGCTGTAGTCGCCGATGAGATCGGGACCGTAGGTCGCAACGAGATAGGCAAAGAAGCCGAAGAAGCCGATGGGGGCATAGTAGGTGATGATCTTGACAACATTCATGAGAACGGAGGTGAGATTATCGAGGAACTTTGCGACCATGCTGTCCTTTCCGCCGGTCATCTGAATACCGAAGCCGAAGAAAATGGCGGCTATGATCAGAGGCAGTATCGCCTTACGGCTCCACAGCTCGCCGAAGTCAGGCTTGGTGAAGAAGTTGATTATCATGTCGGTGATGCTCAGGGTAGAGCCGACCTCGCCCTCAACGACGGTGTAGTCACCGGTAACAACAGGGAAGAACCTGACCACAACATACATGATGACGGCTGCGATAGCTGCGGTAACGAAGAAGGTGCATACGGTGATGCCCATGACCTTACCCGCACGCTTTGCGCTCGACATATTCGCAATGGCCGATGCTATCGAACAGAAGACCATAGGAACGACAACGCAGAACATGAGGTTTATGAAAACTGTGCCGATGGGCTCAAGAACGGTCGCGCCCTTTGAAACGACCTCGCCCGATGCATTCTTTACAACTGGATTGAGCGCACCGACGATACAGCCGCCGATAATACCGAGAAGCATGAATATTATAAAGCCGTATGATTTGAAAAATGATTTTTTTGTCATTGAACACACTCCCAACAATGTTTTCTGGGAAAATTATATTCGGAGCTATTTGCAATGTAAATTGACAATAGTGCTTGAAACATTGCAAATCGTGCTATATAATGCCTTGTAGTAACGATACGGGGGTAGAACGATGACAAAGCAGTATCAATATGCAAACGACGGCTACCTGAACGAAAATTTCCGCCTTTTCCACCTGAGAGATACCTCCGGTCAGGAGAAGGATTTTCATTTCCATGAGTTTGACAAGCTCGTGATACTTATATCCGGCAGCGTGGATTACACCGTTGAGGGCACGACCTACAGGCTTGAGCCGTGGGATGTGCTGCTTGTGCGTCATCATATGATACATAAGGCGGCGATCGACCTGAGCGTTCCTTATGAGAGAGTCATTATATATCTTGACTCCGCGTACGTAGAGCGATTTGCACCGGAGGCTGGGCTCATGGATTGCTTCACCGTTGCCGAAAAACGGGGATACTGTCTGGTAAGACCGGCTCGGAACGGCATACCGGAGCTCAGAGCAGATATTGAGCGGCTCGAGAGTGTTATGGATGACCGGCTTTTCGGTGGGGATATCATGCGCGGAACAATGCTTGCCCAGCTTCTTGTCAGGATAAACCGGATAACTCTCAGCGATACCGCAGGCGAGTCCGTCAAAGCCGGAGACGGCGGCAGAATAGCCCCGGCACTGTCCTTTATAAACGAAAATCTGACCGGAGAGCTCAACATAGACGATATGGCCGCAATGTGCTACATGAGCCGCTATCACTTTATGCGCACCTTCAAGGCACAGACCGGCTGTACGGTACACAATTACATCCTCCGGAAGCGTCTGGTGCTTGCGGCGCGGCTTATCCGTGAGGGGATGGCGGCATCGGCCGCTGCCGTGGAATGCGGCTTTTCGGATTACTCGGCATTCCACCGCGCATTTACAAAAACCTTCAAGGTAAGTCCGGGAAAAATAAAGAAATAACATTATGTAAACCGCAGGACATCAGCCTGCGGTCCTTTTTCAGCCCTGAGCTCCGGCAAACTTCTGCTTTACCTGATCTATTTTCTGCTGCTGAGCCTGTTCACTGGTGTACCAGCCATGGCTGGACATCTGCTTGTATATGCAGTCCTGCATGGAAAGACTGTTGTTGAGCGCGGCAGTAAATGCCTGATGCACATTTTCGGTGCTCGATTCGATGCTGCCGTGCATGAATAGGTCGCATACGCCCTTTGTCGTGAGAAGAAGATTTTCCATAATGTCTCTGTCATTCATACCGGTGCCTCCTTAAACAAGATCTAAAAACCGTGTGAAAAGCTTTTGATTTTCGTTTACATACTGTTGAGCCTGACTCTTGAGAGCTGGATCGGTGAGCTTGCTTGCCGCAATGCTGCACTGAGTCATGAGAAACCTTGTGTGACCGAGTGCATCTTCAATGTAGAGTAATTCCTTGGGTGTCATAATGCTGCCTCCAATAAAATTTTATCCGAAGGTAGTATTGCCGGAGTGCGCGCCGTTATGCAAAAAATGAAAAAATTATTTCCAAATCCGCCTTTCGGCGGCGCTAACGGTCTTGAATTTGAGCAGATGTTGTGCTATTCTATATCCATAAACAATACAGGGGGTATAGTTATGTTCAGCTCAATAGTTTACACATCGACTACCGGCTCATGCAAAAGGTATGCAGAGCTCCTCTCGGCAAGACTTCACATCCCTGCGCGTCCTCTCGGCAAGGAATATGTTCCCGCCGATACCAAGATCATTTATGTAGGCTGGCTGTTTGCCGGCAAGATAATGGGCTATGCCAAGGCGGCGGCAAAGTATGACATCGGAGCGGTCGTTCAGGTCGGAATGAGCCCTGCTTCGGAAAAGAGCGAATCTGTCGGACGCAAAAAGAATGCTATATCACCCAGCGTTCCTCTGTTCACTCGTCAGGGCGGCTTTAATATAAATAAGCTGCCGCTGCCGTTCAAGCTCATAATGAAAGCGAAAAACAAGGAGATCGCGGCAAGATTTGAGGGCAAGACCGATCTTACCGACGCTCAGAAGGCAACATTTGAGATGGCAAAGACCGGCGTGGGCGAACCGCCCTGCTGGTGCGTTGATGACATTGTAAAATGGTGTGAGAATAACTGATCAGTATTTCATTTATTGGGAGGGCATTGCCTGACCTTTTATTGAGATAGCTGCCGTGCGGCAATACCGAGCTGTTCTGAGCTGAGATACCGAGGAGCCCACACCGAGGTATCTGCTTCCCGGTTCGGGGCGGATCACAAGTATAACGCGCAGCAAAAAACCTGTTTCGGAGGCACTGCCTGACCAGCGCAGACGGTCTGCGGCTCTGCCGGCGAAACAAATAGCATGCGTCGGATGAGCGAGAGACCTCGGGAATTGAGCACTCCCGGGCGCCGCGCGTTCTGAAAATGCAGAAAACAAAGCGGGAGTTTGTTGACTCCCGCTTTGCTCAGATTGTCAAAGAACATGGAAAAGCAGATGCAAGAGCATAAAATCCAATACGCAGCAGG
>CAVHZB010000025.1:0-11171 GCA_963640555.1 Phascolarctobacterium succinatutens | reverse complement strand
GCAGTAGTAGTGTGTCATTTTCGCGCCTGCAATCCGATTTTCCATACACCATTTTTACACCATTTCGGCGTGGAGTAGTATGGAATTGCATGAAGTTATATAGTGACTATTTGTGCGGAAAACGCGCTGAAATTAAGAAATATCGGTATTTGTGCGCTTGCGGAGACTTATAGAAACAGGCTCGCTTTCGACGATACCTAATTTCATTTTACCTGCATCTCCTTAAAGATATACAAGTGATTATAGCAGAACCCACCATTTCTAACAAGCCGTTTTTAAAATTTTGCGTATGTATGGCCGTTCATTTATGATATAATCAGTGCCGAAAGAGCACGGAGGTCAGAATATGACATATATTTCATATTACGATTCGCCGCTCGGGAGGATGCTCCTGTCGGCAAACGAAAGCGGTCTCACCGGACTGTGGTTTTGCGGTCAGAAATACTTTGCGGCCGGACTTGAGGACGAACGGTACGAGAGAGAAAGCTGCGCTATAGCCGACGCCGTGCGCTGGCTCGACCTTTATTTTTCCGGAGCAGAGCCCGACTTCACTCCGCCGCTGGACCCATCCGGAACGGATTTTCAGAGATCCGTGTGGAAAATGCTGCTGGATATCCCCTACGGGCAGACGGTGACATACGGCGAGCTTGCAAAGCGCCTCGCTGAAATGACGGGGCGCAGGACGCTTTCGGCTCAGGCGATCGGCGGTGCCGTGGGGCACAACAGGATATCGGTCATAATTCCATGCCACCGCGTTATCGGTGCCGGCGGCAGTCTGACCGGCTATGCCGGAGGAACAGACCGCAAGCTGCGTCTGCTCGAGCTCGAGGGTAATAACCTTACACAAAACTGAAAGAGGGCAAAATAACAGACCGTCGGAAGCCCCGGCGGTCTGTTATTTTCAATTCAATTCTTTAAATCAGAAGATGATCTTCAGCAGGATCCACAGTGCGGTCAGCTTGCCGATGCGCTCATAATTGATTTCGGGCATCTCAAATGCAGTGTCCATAGTAGTTCTCCTTCCACAGTTTTTTCAAAGGGGGGTACGGGTCTTATGACCCTCTGTCTATATAGACGGAGAACAAGCCGTAATATTTCACCTATGCTGAACTTTTTTTGAAAAAAAATTTATTTTTAGAATTTCGGCGGTTTTTCGTATGCCTTTCTTATGCTTTTCTTAATATTCCAAATCACTGCGGCACAGGTCGTTTTTACCTTTTTCTAAGGTTTTCAAGCAGCTCGTAGGGTGCGGCAAGCTCTCCGTTGACGCCCGTGCCGAGGTGGATATGCGGCTTGTTCTTGCCGTGCCAGTCACTGCCCGCCGTCGGGCAGAGGTCATAGCGCTTGGCAGCGTCAAGATACTGCCGCACCGTTTCCGGTCCGTAGCCGGAGTAATAGCACTCAAGACCGACAACGCCGCATGCCTTCGAGCGCTCCATGAGCTCCGTAAACCGCTCCGGGGTGAGCCTGTACTGCCCGGGATGTGCAATGACGGGCTTGCCTCCGGCAGAGCGGATAAGGGCGGCGGCATCCTCAACGCTGAGGAAGTGGCGGCGGATATAGTACTTACAGCCCGGATCGAGATAACGCTCGAACGCATCCTTAACGCTGTCCGCCAGACCTGCCTCGACAAGGCACAGCGCAAAATGCGGTCTGCCTATGGTCGAATCCGGATATTTGGTCTGAAGCCCGTCAAGGTCTATGCTGAGTCCGTCGCGCGACAGCATGTCGACCATTTTGCGGTTGCGCTCATCGCGGTCGCGCACTATCCAGTCGAGCACCGGCGGCAGCTTCGGCGAATGTATGTCCAGATCGTAGCCGAGCATATGCACCTCCCTGCCGTACCAGCCGCAGCCGAGCTCTATTCCGGCGACCACCTCGACGCCGTACCTTTTGCCCGCCTCCTGAGCCTGTGCAACGCCGTTCACTCCGTCGTGATCGGTTATGGCAATGGCACGCAGTCCGAGCTCGGAGGCGTATCTGACCGTTTCCTCCGGAGTCTCCGAGCCGTCGGAAATATTTGTGTGAACATGAAGGTCTATCTCTCTCAATTTCTTATCGTCTCCATTATCTTTTCCGCTTCATCGTATATCCGTCCGGCATCCTCTCCGATGAAAAACTCACCGTTTTCGTACAGCACTCTGCCGTTTACCATCGTAAGGCAGACATTGTCCTTACTTCCGGAGTACACGATATTCTTTGCGATGTTGTTTATCGGACGCATATTGGGCTTATGCAGGTCGATGACCGTAAGATCGGCTTTTTTGCCGACCGCTATGGCATCGCAGCCGTCAAGTCCTATGGCTCTTGCGCCGCCCACGCACGCCATTTCGAGCACTCTGAGCGCATCCACCGCCGAAGCGTCATTCTCGCGGTATTTTGCCAGAACGCTTGTCAGATACATTTCGCGGAACATATCCAGCGCATTATTCGAGCCTGCGCCGTCGGTGCCGAGGGCAAGACCTATGCCTTCATCGAGAAATCGCTTTACCGGTGCGATACCGCTTGCGAGCTTGAGATTCGACGCGGGATTGAGCACGACCCACAGCCCGCGCCTTTTAAATATATCAATATCCTCATCGCTCATGTGAACGCAGTGGAAGCCGCCGCCTCCATGATCGTACATACCGAGCTTATCAAACAGCACCGTCGGCGTTACGCCGTAGCGCTCCATGCAGCCGGAGACCTCCGAGCGCGTTTCCGACGAGTGCACGAACATAGGCTCGCGATATTTTTGAACGAGAGCTGCCACAAACTCCATACGCTCCATGCTCGTCGTATACTCGGCGTGGAAGCCGAGGCGATAGGATATGAGCTCATGAGTTTTGTTATAGCGCAGGAACTTATCCTCAAGCTCGGTGTAATCGCGGTCGAAGTTATTCATATCACCGCACAGCACGGCCCGAAAGCCGGAGTCTATGCATGCGCGCACGAAGGCATCGTTGTGGAAATACATATCAAAGCAGCTCGTTATACCGCTCGTGAGATACTCCATAACGGCAAGGCGGGTCATAACATACAGCCCGTCGGGGCTCAGGCGCGCCTCTCGCGGCCATACCTGCTCGCTGAGCCATTTGTCCAGCGGCATATCGTCTGCAAGCGAGCGCAGAAAGGTCATGCCCGAATGGGTATGCGCATCCTTGAAGCCCGGCATGAGCAGATTGCCGTTAAGGTCTATCTCCCGCTCGAACACGGGTCTTTCTTCCTGTGCGTCTCCCACATGGCATATGGTGCCGCCGTCGGTCCACACCTCGGTCTGCGTTATATCCGCAGAGCCGTCGAATGTCAGGACACTGCCGTTATAAAAGCGTATCATTTGTACATCCTCATTGCCAGAATTTTTTGCCGCCGAGCACATCGGTGAGCTGTCTGCGCAGCTCCATCATCGCGGTGTAGGTCGGCAGGATGAAGACAAACGCGTCCTCGCGTTCAAGCTCCATTATAAGTTTATCATAGTTTTTGCATGATTTACAGACAATATTTTCTCTTTCGAGCCGTTTTGCCGCGGCATCTGCCCTGTCGCCGCTGACATAGACATTTTTAAGTCCTCTTGTGCGCGCAAGGATGCCGAAATCGGCATCGTCGAGCCATGAAAGGTCCGTTCCGTCGGCAGTGCGGTCGTTTATTGCCAGAACGACGGATTTATCTCCGTCAAATGCCCTCACCCGTTCAAGGGTCTGATCGGCGGCAGCGGCATTTTTAATGAGTATCATCTCGGCACCGGCTCCTCCCAGCGGAAAGCTCTCCATCCTGCCGAAGCCGCAGGAAAAATCGTCCGCGGCGCTCACCGCGTCTTCAATGCCGACGCCCATGCTCACCGCCGCCGCGATGCTGCCCGCAGCATTATACGCATTGTAAAGCCCCGGAAGCGCCGGGATGCACACCTTGCTGCCGAAGGGAGTTCTTAAGACCATGCCGCCGTCGGGCAGGAGCGAGGATATGCAGTAATCGGGCTTTGCTCTTGAAAAACCGCAGCCGCAGGAAAAATGTCCGAGGCTTGCGTAGCTCACCGACGAATAGCGCAGTCTGCCGCCGCACTTGGGGCACCGGTCATCTTCACCGCTGCCCACGCCGGAGCTCCTGCCGCAGTCCGAGCCGAACATGACGGTTTTGTTCGGTATCATGCCGGCTATGCTCGCAGCCATAGGGCAATCGGCATTTATGACGGCTATCGTGTCCGGAGTCTGCAAAAGTCCCTGAGCTATGCAGTCGCGCGGATACTCAACGCTGCCGTAGCGGTCGAGCTGATCGCGGAAAAGATTCGTAACTATCAGCACGCGCGGCTTTATCCTGCCGAGAACGCGCCTGCATACGGCTTCGTCGCATTCAAGCACCGCACAGCCGCATTTAACGCCGCCTGTGAGCTTCATATTCATAATGAGCGCTGCCGCTATGCCGCCCATCAGATTTGCACCTGACCGGTTCGCGAAAACGCTCTCACCGGCGTTTCGGAGCGCGCGCTCGGTCATGCGGCATGATGTTGTTTTGCCGTTTGTACCGGTAACGGCGATTATCCTGACATTTTTCGCTGCATACCCGAGTATATCGGGGCATATCTTCAGTGCCAGCACCCCGGGGAGCGCCGTTGCGCCGAAGCCGAGGAGACGCAATAAGCAGTGCGTGGTCCTACAGACCACGCACGCAAAAAACATCAGCAGTGTTTTCAATTATTCTACTGTCACCGACTTTGCAAGATTTCTGGGCTTATCAATATCGCAGCCGCGCAGCAGCGCAACATAATACGCGAAAAGCTGGAGCGGAACAACACCCAGAGAGGGCTGAAGTATCATATGTGTCTCCGGAACGGACATGACATTCTCCACTGTCTTTTTCATCTCGGCAACATTGCCCTCCGTAGTAAGCGCAAGGACATCCGCACCGCGCGCCTGAACCTCAACGACATTGCTCATCGCCTTATCAAACAGTGGCTCATAGGTGCCGAGTGCAATGACGAGGGTTCCGTTTTCAATAAGTGAAATTGTGCCGTGCTTGAGCTCGCCCGATGCATACGCCTCGGAGTGTATGTAGGATATCTCCTTAAGCTTCAGTGAGCCCTCAAGTCCCATCGCGTAGTCCAGGTTGCGTCCGATAAAGAATACCGAGTTGTGGTTAAAATACTTTGAGGCAAAGTGCTTTATATCGTCCGTGTCCTCAAGCATCCGCTCCATCTTGCCCGGCAGGCGCTGGAGCTCCTCAACGATGTCCGCATACTCGGCATCGCTTATCGTGCCGAGCTCCTGAGCGAAGTACAGTCCCAGCATATCAAGCAGAACAAGCTGTGTGCTGTATGCCTTTGTGGTGGCAACCGCGATCTCGGGACCTGCCCATGTGTAAAGCACATCGTCCGACTCTCTGGCTATGGAGCTTCCTACAACATTGACTATCGACAGAATGTGCGCGCCGCGCGCCTTGGCCTCTCTCAGAGCCGCCATAGTATCAAGCGTTTCGCCCGACTGGCTTATCACTATCACCAGGCTTTTATCATCGACCAGCGGGTCGCTGTAGCGAAATTCCGAAGCAAGGCAGACATCTACGGGCTTGCGCATGAGCCGTTCGAGATTGTACTTGCCGACTACACCAACATGATATGACGAGCCGCAGGCAATTATGAATATCCTGCTTGCGTCCTTTATCCGCTCTGCGTCGTACTTGAGATCCTCAAAAACGATGCGGTTATCATGGATGCGGCTGAACGCTGTTTTTCTTATTGCCTCGGGCTGCTCCATGATCTCCTTGAGCATGAAGTGAGCATATCCGCCCTTCTCGGCAGCGGAGACATCCCAGTCGATCGTGTGGTGCTCTTTTTCTATCGGCTGCTCCATGGCGTTGTAAAACTGCACACCGTCGGCGGATATAACGGCGACCTCGCCGTCCTCCATATAGGAGACATCACGCGTGTGCTTTATTATTGCGGTCACATCACTCGCGATGAAGTTGCAGCCCTCGCCGTAGCCCACGAGCAGGGGCGCATCCTTGCGCGCGGCGATAAAATGATCGGGCTCCTCGGTGCATATGATGCCCAGCGCATATGCGCCCTCGATGCGGCGCAGCACTCTGAACACCGCCTCGAGCATATTGCCGCACTCGGCATAATAAAACGCAAGAAGCTGGGTGACGACCTCGGTGTCCGTTTCGGACACGAATGTGTAGCCCTGCGAGATGAGGTAGTCACGCAGACTGACATAGTTCTCGATTATACCGTTATGCACGACCGCGACCTTACCGTCGCCGCTGATATGGGGATGGGCGTTTATGTCATTGGGCTCACCGTGAGTAGCCCAGCGGGTGTGCCCGATGCCGATGGTCCCCTCAATGCTTTTGTCGCTCCGGACAATGTCTCTGAGTACCTCCAGGCGTCCCTTGGACTTTTTCATCTGCAATTTCCCGTTTTCGGACACGACCGCGATACCGGCGGAGTCGTATCCTCGGTATTCCAGCCGCTCAAGTCCGTCAAGCAGTATGGGCGCTGCCTGTTCACTCCCTACAAAGCCAACTATTCCGCACATAATCAAATTTCCTTTCGGATAAAAATCATAATATCAACTGACCGATACCCGACATTATATCAGTTTATGCTCCGTTTTGCAATAAAGCGGAGCTTCTGTGGCTTGTCTAAATGTAAATTTTCAGAAAACGAACTGAACAAGGAGCATATATACTACGGTGCCTCCTCCGACCGAAATGAGCAGATTTTCCTTCCACTGATATGTCGCGATGACGACCGCCGTCGCTATAAGCTCGGGAAGTCCATGCGAGCCCGACAGAACATCAGTGTTTTTAAAGCAGTAGACTGCCAGCAGTCCCATAAGCGCCGGCGGCAGCACGCGTCCGAGATACTTAACAAACTGCGGAGTCTCCTTCTTGCCCGAAAATGCCAGAAACGGCAGCCAGCGCGATATCTGCGTACCTGCCGATATTGCGAGGATGATGACTATCGTCTGAATAACACTGAGCTTCACAGTCTGTCCCTCCCCAGCCAGAAGATAATGAGCATGGCGATGAGCGCCGGGATCAGAAACACCGTCGGGCCGAAGGAGATACGCGCAGCGAGCGTCACCGCAACGCCTATAAGACAGGCCGGGCGCTTGTCCTTATCCTTCCACTGCTGGAGGAAGAACACGACAAACAGTGCGTTCAGTGCAAAGTCAAGCCCCTCGGTATTAAAGGTGATTATCCCGCCAAGCACTCCGCCGAGCGCGGTGAGTCCCGCCCAGTACAGCCACAGCAGCAGGGTCTGACCGAAGTAAAAGTACCTTGGCTCCATATCCTCGGGTACCTCCGTCGACACGGCGACGGAAAACATTTCGTCTGCAAGTGCATGGATGAGAAACGGCTTGAACGGCTTGGTGTCCTTATATTTTTCAAGCAGCGCAAGCCCGTAGAATGTATGCCGGAAATTCACAAAATAGCTCATGATGAACATCTGCACGGGATCAAAGCCCGCCGCCATCATCGGCACCGCCACGATCTGCATACCGCCGCAGACGCATACAAGTGAAAACAGCATCGTCCACAGCGGGCTATAGCCGAGCTGCTCCATGAGCACTCCGTATGTAAGTGCAACGAATATCCAGCCGAAGAATATCGGCACCGTTGACGGAAATGCGGCTTTTATTCCGCGGAAAACCTCTTTCAGCTCTACCCTGTTGTCCATCTTCCAGCTCCCCTTGAGATAAGAAAGGCACAGCCAATGACGACTGTGCCTGAGTTTTTTATATCATTTCCGGATCACTTGATAAGGTTCAGGGCGAGGGTGAGCAGAACGAACGCGATGGCAAACCACTTCGTTGCCTTTGCAAGCTTTGCATCCAGAGACTTTGCCTTGCCCTTGCTCAGGAAGGTCTCCGCGCCGCCCGCTATCGCACCGGACAGACCGGCACTCTTGCCGCTCTGCATGAGAACGACGACCGTTACCGCCAGACCGGACAGAAGCTGAAGAATCGTGAGAATTAATTTAATAGTAGACATTTATGTTCAACCCTTTCGATTTTTCGATTATTAGCCCTATTACTATAACACAAGCACCTGAGCATTACAAGAAAAATTTATACAATTTTTTCACCAAACCTGCCACCTGAGAAGGAATACGCAAAAATAAGCGATAAATGCCGCAGCATCCAGCGCGGCAGCAAGCCGGAACCGCTTCTTTTTTTCTCCGAAAAGCCCCAAAGCTGCCGGAAGTGCCGGCATTGCGGCAAGATAACGCGGTGCGCTGAGCAGCCATGTTGCGCCGATGGCTATAATGTAGTATGCGGCGAAATATGCCGTATACGATGCACGCAGTCGTTTTGCGGCAAATATCATGACGGCAAGGCTGATAAGCTGGGCAAGAATATTCGGGAGCCACAGTCCGAGCAGCAGCGATGTATTGTCCCGCGCCGCATTCATGGCATTTTCGGTCTGATAAGCTGCGGTGTTGAAAAACCAGCCAAGGTGCTGGCTCCAGTGCTCGGACTGGTACTGCATGAATTTGAAGGCGTCGTGCGCAACGGCGTAATTTACGCCGAGATATGCGGCAAAGCCGAACGGTACTATAATGAGCGTGAGATACTCGCGCAGGCTTGCCCTTTTGTGCACGAGCTCAAGCAGGATAGGCACGAGCAGTATGAGCCCCACCGATCTCGTGAAGCAGGCATATGCTCCGAAAAGCGCCCCCGTAATAGGCTTTCCCCTGCGCAGGAGATAAAGGCACAGAAATGTGCACAGCATAAAAAGGCTCTCGCTCATCGGACTGGCGAAGAAAAACGCAGCGGGATTTATCGCAAAAAACAGCACGGCGCGCTTTGCGGCGGTCTCGTCCATGTCAAGCCGCAGCAGCTTATATAAAACGCAGCCGGCCCCCGCAAAGCTCAGAGCGGAAACACACAGCCCAGCCGCAGGATAGCTGCCGGTAAGGTACGAAAAGAGTCTCACTGCTATCGGGTATCCCGGCAGGAATACGAGCTGCACGAGCCGGTCAATGCTTCCCACGGAGAGATACCAGTCGCGTGCGATGTCCATATAATGCCGGCTGTCCGTGCTGAGCCACACGCCTATGTATTCCGCCGCCGTCTCGCTGTAGCCGAGCATTGCGCGCAGGAGATACCCGATGGCGAGTATAACGGCATCCCACAGCAGGATGCAAACGAAAATTCCGGTGCATTCGCCTTTTTCGTCTCCGACTGCCGGTATTCCAAGCTCGGGCGTGCGCCAGAATTTGCACCACACCGGCACGAATCTCAGGCAGAGCGTGAGCATCAGTCCCGCACTGAGTGTCGCCGCGGCATAGCCTGCCGCACCGTAGCTGCTCCCGACGCACCATAAGGCAAATATCGCCGCAAGCGCCGCCGTTCCCGTGACCGATATTAACTTTTCGGGGGGAATTCTGTCCGTCATCTTATGAAATTCGTTGCGATGCGCGGTTCTTCCTCCGGAAGTCCGAACCGCTCCCTGCCAAGCGCTATGCTCTTCATCAGAAATGTCATGTTCCGCGCAAGGGTGCGCATAGTCTGTCTTCCCTCGTCATCGAGCAGCGCTTCGCCCTTCTCCAGACCATGGATGCTGTTCCAATACCGGCTGGATGCAATGGGCATTCCGGAAATGGCAAAATACTTGTTGAGCTCGTCGAATGTCGCCGAGCAGCCGCCGCGGCGGGCGCACACGACGCTTGCGCCGACCTTCATCGTCTTGTCGAAATGGGTACTGTAAAACAGTCTGTCCATGCAGGCGATGAGCGTTGCGTTTGCGCTTGCATAGTAAACGGGACTTGCGATGACGAGTCCGTCGGCTTCCTCGAAGCTGTGCGCGAGCGTGTTTACGGCATCGTTAAAAACGCATTTGCCGTTTTCGTGACAGTAGCCGCAGGCTATGCACCCGCGCACCGGCTGAGAGCCGATCTGCACCGTCTCCGTCTCGACACCGTTTCCGGCAAAAACGCGCTCCATCTCATGCAGTGCGGTGCTCGTGTTCCCCTCCGCGCGCGGAGAGCCGTTTATAATGAGGACCTTCAATGCCTTGCTCATACCCGTAACCTCCATCATTTTGAGCGAGCCGCCTGTACTCGGTCTGCTCTCTGTCTTATCAGCATAACATCATATTTTGACTTTGTCGAGAAATAACCGCGTGTGCGGGAAATCTGCCCTCAGAAAAGGCGTTCCCCCGGTCAGTCTCACACCTGACAACTCCATTCGTGCAGGGGAGCCAAGGGCGCGCAAAAAGAAATAACAGCCCCCACACACTGTGGAAGCTGTTACCTTGGCACGCCGCAAGGGATTCGAACCCCTGACCTTCTGGTCCGTAGCCAGACGCTCTATCCAGCTGAGCTAGCGGCGCTTATCGCTTAGCGCCTTAGTATATTAGCACAGCCGGACGGGAAATGCAAGCCCTTTTTAATTATTTTCGCCCGAAATAGTCAAAAATAATTACAGACCTATAGAGCTCGACACCGCGTCTACAACCTCGCCCATGGTCTTGAGCGTTTTGCCTACTACATTCTTCGGCGACTTTTTGCCCTCGGACATAGCCATACCCGCAAGCGAGCCGACGGTGACACCTATACCCATACCGATGAGAAAATTTGATTTTTTCATTGTTTACACCTCCGAAATATATTATGACCATAATTATTTTGCTTCACCGCTGCAATTTGTGCTATACTGACCTCATAACTCCAAGGGAGGATAAATTTTAATGATCGTAAAAATAATGGCCGTCGGCGATATATGCGGAGAGCCGGGGCTTGACTTTCTCACAAAAAATCTGCGCAGACTGCGCAAGGAGCTGGATCTTTCATTTGTCGTTGTAAACGGCGAAAACGCAAATGTCGTCGGGATCACTCCGCGCCAGGCGGATACCATTCTTCACGCAGGAGCGGATGTGATCACTCTCGGCAATCACACATGGACCCGCACCGAGCTGCGCCCGTATCTTGACGAGCGCCGCAAGATACTGCGTCCGGCAAACTGTGCCCCGCAATGCCCCGGGCGCGGGATAGACGTTTACAAAACAAGCTTCGGCGATGTGTGCGTTATGAACCTCATGGGGCATTTCACGCTGGACACGAACACCGACAATCCGTTCGTCATTGCCGACGGATATATGCAGGAGATACGCGAGAAGATAATCCTCGTTGATTTTCACGCCGAGGGCACGAGCGAAAAACGCGCCATGGGCTTTCTGCTCGACGGCAAGGC
>CAVHZB010000024.1:4417-7177 GCA_963640555.1 Phascolarctobacterium succinatutens | reverse complement strand
TAAACCTCAAGACCGACCCGCAGCTCATGGGCGCACTCGGCGCAGCAGAGTATGCTCGCCAGAAGGGTCTTGCAAAGAAGTAAGTCTTTTCAGAGGCGCATTTAGGCTTTAAAAAGCCTATACTGCGGTTGCCCGACCGGTAACGCTTTACCGTGTCGGGGGGGCTGCGCCCCGGAAGGCATTTCCTTGACACCTATACAGGCGCCAACAGATCTGATTGATCGAACTGTTTGGCATCAATAACAGCTCAAAAAGGAGAAAACGCTAATGTGCAATTTCTGCAAAAAGTCCGTTAAGCTGTTCAGCATGGTAGTCGGCGTTCTGTTCGTAGTTTATTTCTGGAACCTCGATCAGAAGGTGCTCGGCTGGGCATACAAGCAGGTTAACACCATGTTCGACAGAAAGCCTGTCGATATTAAGTTCTGATTCCTTAAAAAAGTACCGGCATATGCCCCACATCATATGCCGGTACCATTGGTACCAAAAAACTCCGAAGACCTGATCTTCGGAGTTTTTTTGCTTATAAGAGCTCTTTTTTTAGCTTCAGACTGTCCTGCGGCGTGATATTTCGTATAACGCGGCACGGGTTTCCTGCTGCAAGTGTGTTTGGCGGTATATCGCGCGTTACAACGCTGCCGGCACCTATAACACATCCGCTGCCTATGGCAACACCGCCGCAGACGGTGACATTTCCGGCGAGCCAGCAGTTATCACCGATGCTTATGGGCTTTGCGTATTCAAGGTCATACATTGTGCCGTCGGGCTTAAAGCGGATATTCCGCTCCTCACTCAAAAAAGCGTGCATCGGAGTCAGCAGACTGCAATTCGGACCGAAGAACACATTGTCCCCGATGCGAACCGGACAGCAATCCAAAACGGTGAAGTTAAAATTCGCGTAGCAGTTTGCACCGAAATGCGTGAACAGACCGTAATCAAAATACACCGGACCCTGTAAGAACAAGCCGGAGTCGGCGTCCGGCGCGAGCTCGGCAAGAATTGCGGCGCGCTCGGCAGTCTGATCCTCGTCAGTTCCGTTATACCTTCTGCTCAGCTTATGGGCATTGAGCCTCAGCGCGGCAAGCTCTTCATCCGACGGGTCATACAGCTTGCCCGCGAGCATAAGTTCTCTTTGAGTCATTACAGCTCGGCGATGACCTCGCACTCGACAAGAACATCCTTCGGCAGACGGGAGACCTCAACGCAGCTGCGGGCAGGGAAGGGCTCGGTAAAATATTGAGCGTAAATGCCGTTAACGGTCGCAAACTCGTCCATATTCTTAATGAAAACAGTGGTTTTGACGACCTTTGACATATCGCTTCCGGCGGCCTTAAGCAGTTCAGTGAGGTTTTTGAATACCTGATGAGCCTGAGCCTCAATACCCTCGGGAACATTGCCGGTCGCTGGGTCAATACCGACCTGACCGGAGGTATAGACCATATTTCCGACTATCTGAGCCTGAGAGTAGGGACCTATTGCGGCGGGAGCCTTGTTGGTGGATACGGTTTTCATTTTTGTTCCTCCTTATTAGTTCATACTGATCTTAAATCCGTTGTCCTTGAGTGCGTGCAGAAGCCTGTCACCGTGCTCCTTGCCGCCGACCTCACAGGAAATATGTACATTAGTCTGGTTGGGATTAAGCCCCGCACTGAGGCGGTCGTGCTCAACGGTGAGAATATTTGCGCCAAGGTCGGCAATGTCATTGAGCAGCTTAACAAGGCTGCCGGGCTTATCCAGAAGCGTCACGGTGAAGCGCATCTGGCGGTTTCGGGCTACAAGCCCCTGCTTAATTATACACTGAATGAAGCTGACATCAATATTGCCTCCAGA
Organism: Phascolarctobacterium succinatutens; assembly: GCA_963640555.1. Lineage (GTDB taxonomy): Bacteria > Bacillota > Clostridia > Oscillospirales > Oscillospiraceae > F23-B02. The sequence goes on along the minus strand of CAVHZB010000024.1, from coordinate 5,350 downwards.
TAGCAGGCATACGACCTTTTTGCCCTTTACATCTACCTTGCCCTTGAGGACCGCGGCAACGGGAGTTGCACCGGACGGCTCAACTATCTGCTTGCAGCGCTCCATGAGCAGGAGTATTGCCTCGGAGATCTCATTGTCATTTACAGTTACAACGTCATCGGCATATCTGTTTATAAGCTCTACCGTCATGTCACCGGGGGATTTTACCGCAATGCCGTCTGCGATAGTCGAAACGGAATCGACAGATATGTACTTTTTCGCCTTGAATGACTGAGCAATGGCGTCGGCACCTTCAGCCTGCACACCTATGACCTGAATGCGCGGGTTTATCTGCTTTATGCAGGCTGCAACACCGGCAAGCAGACCGCCGCCTCCGGCGGGCACGATAACCATATCGGCAGTGGGGAGATCGCCGAGGATCTCAAGACCAAGCGTTCCCTGACCGGCCATGACCTCAAGGTCGTTGTACGGGTGCAGGAATGTTGCGCTCTCGTCCTTGCATATCTTGCAGGCGAGGGTGTAGGCATCGTCGTAGCAGTCGCCGTGGAGGACAACCTTGGCACCGTAGCCCTCGGTAGCCTGCACCTTGGCGATCGGTGCGCTCGCAGGCATGACTATGGTGGCAGGTATGCCGAACTTATGAGCTGCATAAGCAACGCCCTGCGCATGGTTGCCGGCAGATGATGCAACAACGCTGCTTACGCCGCCCTGTTCAATAAGGGAGGCGATCTTATTGCTTGCTCCCCTGATCTTGAACGAACCGGTTTTTTGCCGGTTTTCGCATTTGAGATATATCTCTCCACCTGTCATTGCGGAGAAGGTGGAGGACATATCAAGCTCGGTATGATGCAGAATGGGCTTAAGCCGCTCAGCGGCAAGCTCAATATCGGATAATCGTAATTCCATCAAATTCACCTCGTCAATCGACGGTAT
>CAVHZB010000024.1:0-4407 GCA_963640555.1 Phascolarctobacterium succinatutens | reverse complement strand
AGTGAGTCAACAAAGCTTTTCATTTCACCGCTGCTTTTGACCAGCTTGCTCTTTTCTATTATCTGCTTTTGCCGATCTGCGTCAAGTGCGGAGAAGTATAGAAAAGCATCGGTGTTCCGCATAAGAGCCATTCCGAGACCGAGCGGCAGCTCACCGCCGTTTTTTGCGTTCATAGTATCACCTCAATAATATGCTTGACAAAATGTAAAAAAATATACGGTGCACCGCACCGTATATTTTGAGTTGTTGTGGTTTATCTGTGGTGATCGGGATAGTGAACATGGAGCAGCTCGTGAGCTCTGCCGCGCAGCAGACCGTAAACTCCTTCGAGCGCAGGATTTTGCTCGGATGAGCGCAGATCGCAGTCCTCGTCAGCCGCGAATATTCCCTCGTTGCGGAGCTTCTTCTGTTTTTGGCAGGCAGGAGGCTGACCGCCGCCGCCGATGCATCCGTTGGGGCAGGCCATGACCTCTACAAAGTGGAAGCTATCCTCACCGCTCTCGATCTTTCTTATAAGCTTGTCGGCATTTCCGAGACCGTTGACCACTGCTATCCTCAGCGTGAGCTCACCGGCAGTTATCTCGAATGCCTTTATGCCGTCGAGACCGCGGACACCGCACTCGGCTATATCGGATATTTTCTCCGTGGTAGCGGCTCCTATGACATGGCGCACGACCGCTTCGGTAACGCCGCCGGTAACGCCGAATATAACGCCGGCACCGGTGTAGTCTGCAAACGGTTGATCGGGTTCGGAATCGGGGAGGTTTGCAAAGTCGATGCCCGCCTCGGAGATCATTTTGGCAAGCTCCTGGGTGGTCAGCACAAGGTCGATGAGCCTCTCACCGTCCTTTACGAGCTCCGTACGCTCGGCCTCGGCCTTCTTCGCCGTACAGGGCATTATCGCAACGGAGTACAGCTCCTCGTCGGTGTAGTACTGTCTGAGCAGCGCGCCGAACATCTCCATGGGCGAGCCGCAGGTCGACACCTGAGGCATGAGCTCCGGATGCATATTTTCGACATGCTTTATCCAACCGGGGCAGCAGGAGGTGAACAGCGGCAGCTTGTCGCCGCTTTTGAGCTTCTTCAGAAACTCGGCCGATTCCTCCATGATGGTGAGGTCGGCGGTCAGAGAGGTATCAAAGACATAATCCGCGCCGAGCATTTTAAGCGCCGTGACTATCTTGCCCATAACCGGCTGCGATGCCGGAATGCCGAATTCCTCGCCGATACCGACTCTGACGGCGGGAGCCACCTGTACGGCTACCTTCTTGGCAGAGTCGTAAATCGCCTTCCAGAGGTCGGTGACCTGATTTTTGATAACGATAGCACCGGTGGGACATACCGCCGCACACTGACCGCAGCTCACACACTTGGTGTCGGCAAGCTTATTGTCAAAGCCGCAGGAGATATAGGTCTCAATGCCGCGCTCGGCAAAGTCGACGGCGTGAATGTTCTGCACCTCCGAACACATTCTTACGCACTTGCCGCAGAGGATGCACTTTGAAGGATCGCGGATAAGGGCAGGGGAGGAGTCGTCGATGGGCAGCTTGCAGTACTCGTTTGCAAATCGGATGTTTGTAACATTATATCGCCTTGCATAGGTCTGGAGCTTGCACTTTCCGGACTTTTCACAGGTCGTACATTCGGCTCTGTGACCTGCCAGCAGCAGCTCGAGTATCATCTGGCGGTGTTTCCTGAGACGGGCGGTGTTGGTTTTTACTGACATTCCGTCTCTGGGTATCATCGAGCAGGCAGCCTCAACGCCGCCGCGCTCATTCTCAACGACGCACAGCCGGCAGCCGCCGTATATCGACAGGCTCTCGCAGTAGCACAGGTTGGGTATGTCAATATGATTTGCCTGAGCGACTTCGAGAACATTTCTCGCATTTTCAAATTCACAGCTTATGCCGTCAATGATCATGTGCTTCATATCATCATACCTCCTTTATCGCATGCTTCGGGCATCCGTTCTTACATTCGCGGCACTTGATGCACTTTTCAGGGTCTATCCTGTGCGGCTTTCTCAGCTCGCCGGTAATGGCACCGACGGGGCAGTTACGAGCACACTTTGTACATCCGATGCATTTGAGCGGATCTATCCACATGGTACACAGACTGCGGCATACGCCTGCCGGACACTTTTTGTCTCTGACATGGGCAATGTACTCATCCTTGAAATACTTGAGCGTGCTCAGCACGGGATTCGGAGCCGTCTTTCCGAGACCGCAGAGCGAGCATGTTTTTACAACGCCGGCAAGCTCCTGAAGCATATCCAAATCCTCAAGCGTTCCGCCTCCATGGGTTATGCGTTCAAGTATTGCCTGTATCTTAGGTATACCCTCGCGGCATGTAGCGCACTTGCCGCAGGATTCCTTCTTCGTGAAGTTCATAAAGAAGCGGGCTATCTCGACCATGCAGGTATCGTCGCCCATGACGACAAGACCGCCCGAGCCGATGATCGCACCTATCTTTTTCGTGGATTCAAAGTCAAGAGGCAGATCGAGATGATCCTCGGTAAGACAGCCGCCGGAGGGACCGCCTATCTGAACCGCTTTGAATTTTCCGTTTTTAACACCGCCGCCGATAGTAAATACTATTTCGCGCAGTGTAGTGCCCATCGGTACCTCGATAAGACCGGTGTTTTTTATATTGCCGGCAAGAGAGAAGGCCTTCGTTCCGGTGCTGGTTTCCACACCTATACCGCGGTACCATGCCGCGCCGTGCTCGATGATGGGAGGAACGTTTGCAAATGTCTCGACATTGTTAAGCGATGTCGGAGCGTTGAACAGACCGTGATCGACGCTTCTGGGCGGCTTCGTTCTGGGCATACCGCGGCCGCCCTCGATCGAAGCGGTCAGAGCCGAGCCCTCGCCGCAGACAAACGCGCCTGCACCTTTGCTGATCCTAATATGAAAATTCTTTCCGGAGCCGAATATGTTATCGCCGAGGACACCGTATTTCTCTGCCTCCGCGATCGCAAGAGTCAGCCGCCTTACAGCGTTTGGGTATTCGGCGCGGACATATATATATGCCTGCTCCGCACCGCAGCCGATACCGGCTATTATCATGCCTTCGAGCATCCTGTGCGGATCGCCTTCCATTATGGAGCAGTCCATGAATGCACCAGGATCACCCTCGTCTCCGTTGCAGACTATGTATTTGACCGGAGCATCCTTGTGAGCCGCGACCTGTGACCATTTTTTGCCCGTAGGGAAGCCGGCGCCGCCTCTGCCGCGCAGACCCGATTCGGACACCTCGCTGACGACCTCCTCGGGAGTCATGTCGAACAGTGCCTTTTCGAGCGAGGAATAGCCGCCTACGGCAAAATATTCCTCAATGCTTTCGGCTGCAATGCTGCCGCAGTGCTCTAAAGCTACCTTTGTCTGAGCCTTAAAAAACGGGATATCCTTCAGGTATGCATGAGAGCCGGTGCCGTCACTGTAAATAAGCCGGTCAATGACCTCACCCTCAACAATGGTTTTATCGACGATCTCATCGGCATCCGCGGGGCTTACCTGCATATAAAGAAGACCGGCAGGCTCAATGCGGATAAGCGGAGCGAGAGCACACAGACCATGGCAGCCGGAGAGCTTAAGACCGATAGGCTCGGGATGCTCGACATGCTCGACGATCGAAAGCTCTACCGGAAGCCCGCGCGCCGACAATGCATTTTTAAGACTTTCATAGACCTCCTGCGAACCCGCTGCAAAGCAGCCGCGTCCGCCGCAGACAAGGATCTTTATCCTTTGCCTGTCAAGCGCAGCTCGGCATTCGCTGCGGAAGTCCTGAAGCATCTGTCGTGAAGAAAGCTTCATCATTTCTCCCCCTCTCTCAGTTCGGCTATAAGCATGTGCATTTTTTCCGGAGTCATGGCAGGGTGCACGATATCATTTACGGTGCACACAGGTGCAAGACCGCAGGCGCCGAGGCACGAAACGCGCTCGACTGTGAAAAGCCCGTCGGCAGACATATGATCTCCGGGCTGTATGCCCGTTGCGGCATACAGAGCCTCCTGCACACCGTCAGACTTGCGGACATGGCAGGCGGTGCCGTTGCAGACCTTGATAATATACTTGCCCTTTTCGTTCAGAGAGAAATTTTCGTAAAAGGTCGCAACACCGTACAGCTCGGCTTCGCTCATGCCGAGCTTTGCGGCAATGTACTTCAGCGCATCCTTCGGCAGGAATTTGTACTCATTCTGCACATCCTGCATGATCGCTATGGCCTGTGTTTTATCGCAGCCGCGCTTTTGCAGAACGCCATCGATAAAACCGAGATCTACCTTTACCAATGTGTATCATCCTTCCTATACTTTTTTGTTTCTTCACTTTAGCACTTTGCACAATTCAATTATAGTGAAAAATTATTTTCGTGTAAAGATTAGTTATTTTATTGTTAATACGGAAC
>CAVHZB010000023.1:0-19204 GCA_963640555.1 Phascolarctobacterium succinatutens | reverse complement strand
TTCGCCCTCCGGTCTCGGTGCTGCCGCTTTTGCCGCTGTCTCTTGTTATGTGCCATGCAAGCCACAGAAGATACAGCGCACCGATCCAGCGCATTACGGGCTCGGCGGCGGGCAGAAGGTCGTAGATCGCGGATGAGGCAGCGCCGCAAGCTGCCATCAGAACGGCAAATCCAACAGTAAGCCCGACAATAAAACTGACGGTCCTCCTGCTCCCGTACCTTCCGGCATAGGTCATGCAAAGAATATTACTCGGACCGGGCGTGAAGCAGGAGATAAAGGCATAAGCTATAAGCGCCGCCGTGTTCATCCTATATGGATCTCCGCTTCGCTGAACAGCGCGGCCTTACCTGCGAGGATAACGCGCTCACCCTCGAGCTTTGCGTACAGCACTCCGCCGCGCCTTGACGCCTGATAAGCCGTAAACTCGCTTTTGCCGAGCGTTTTCGCCCAGTAGGGGATGACATGGCAGTGCCCGCGTCCGCAGACGGGATCCTCGGCTACATTGCACTTCGGCGCAAATGAGCGCGTTACGCAGTCATAGCTTTCGCCTCTTGCAGTGATGTGGAAGCACACGCCGTCAAGTCCTTTGATAAGCTCCTGATCGGGCTGTACGGCACGAAGCTGCTCCTCGCTTTCGAGAACGCACATGATATCCGCACCGATGTAAGCCTCAAGAGGCTTAACGCCGATAGCCTTTACGAGCTGCTCACTGACGGGCAGAGGCTCAAGCCTGAAGGCGGGAAAGTCCATGCTCAGAAGCTCACCCTGCTTTTCTACCGTAAGGCGGCCGCTTAGCGTATCAAAGCTTACAACGGCACTGTCCGGCTCGACAAAATTCAGGATCACATACGCCGTTGCGAGCGTTGCGTGACCGCACAGCTCGACCTCGCCGCCCGGAGTGAACCAGCGCAGACGGTAGCTGCCGCCGTCCTTTACGCAGAAGGCCGTTTCCGAGAGGTTGTTCTCGATGGCGATCTTCTGCATAAGCTCATCGTCGAGCCACTTATCCATTACGCACACCGCCGCCGGATTTCCGGCGAAAACCTTGTCGGTGAATGCGTCAACAACATATTGCTTCATGTAATTTACCTCCTTTTGCTTTGTGACTTGATTATAGTACCGTTACTTTTTGCATACAATAGCAAAATTGTATGCAAAACAATTATTTCAGAATGTCCTTAATTATGAGCAGCGCGTCCTCAAGCTGCTGCATGCTGTCCGGTGCACATATTGCAAGACGCACGCCGCTTTCGGGAATGCTTTTGCCGACTGCGAAATGCTCGGCACCGTACACGGCAGCACCGCGCTTTGCCGCTTCGCGTTCGAATTGTGCACTGCTTATCCCGTCCGGCAGCACGAGCCAGCGGCACAGCGAGTGACGGTCGCCGCGCACGGTATATTCGTTCAACATTATGTCAACCAATTCGTTGCGCTTTTCGATACCCTTTGCGCGCCGCTCCAGCAGCGCATCAAGCTCGCTCGACACGATCAGCTGCGAGGCAAGCTCGGTCAGCAGCACCGATTGCGAGAGGTTTATGCTGTAAAGCGCCTCGTCAATGGCAGCGCGGTACCGCTCGGGAGATGCAATATATGCGGTTCTGAGCGCCGGACTTATCGTCTTTGACAGACTCAGCGTGAAGATCGTATTTTCCGGTGCAAGGTCATGTATGCTGCTTTGCCCATCCGACAAAAGCCTGCATATGCCGTCTTCAATAACGAGCAGCTCCTTTTCTCTTGCTGTCGATGCTATCATCTCGCGGCATTCGGTTGACATAATTCTTGCGGTCGGGTTCTGGTAATCGGGCATAACGAACAGGGCCCGTATCCCGTCATTCTTAACGGCGCTGCGGATGCCGCGCTCGGTCATCTGACCGTTTTTGCACTCTATCGGAACGAGCTGCACACCGAAAAGCTTTGCCGCGCTTTTAACGCCGGGATAGGTGAGCGGGTCGACTCCGAGCCTGTCCCCGCGGCGGAACAGCCCCGCGAATACCGCGGCAATGGCGTTTTGACCGCCGCCGGCGATGAGCAGGTTCTCGGACGGTGTGCGGCATCCCGCGCGTGCCAGCAGACGGCAGGCGGCCTCGCGCTGCCACGGACCGGTGTCGAGCTCATACTGCAAAAGCCGCTCACTGCCGGACTCGGACAGCATCTTGCGGAGAATACCCATAAGCTCATCGAGCTCCAGTGTCTCCGGCGTCATGGCGTCGAGCCGTATAAGCCGCTGCTCCGGCGCAGCAGTGAGCTTTGTTATGCTGCTGTAGGAGACATATGTACCGCTGCCAACACTGCCGGTCAGGAGCCCCTTATCAGAGCACAGCCTGAATGCACGGGAAACGGTGCTGAGATTGATATCGAGGAAATCGGCAAGCTCGCGCTGCGGCGGAAGCTTTGTTCCCGGGCGGAGCACCCCGCTGACGATATCGCTTTCAAGCTGCCGGGCAAGCATCAGGTACAGCGGCGTTTTGGATTTTTTGAGAACCGGTCTCCATGACATCGGATAGTCGTCAAACGAATTTACGGACATGAGCATCACCTCTGCGAACAATTATATAATTGTTCGCATAAAAAAGTCAACGGCTCACAGAGCCGCTGACTGAAGCTTATCTGTTTTCGATTACCGTCATTGCCGCTGCGAGCATATCGGCGGCTTCCGCACGCGTGAGTGCGGCGGAGTCGGCGCTCGTGTAGCTCATAATGTCACAGGCATCGAGGTTGGCGGCAGCCTGCGATGCCCACGAGGGCACGGCATCATCCGTGTCGAGGTAGTTCACATCCGAAAGCCTGAGCAGCCGGCTGAGCATTACTCCGGCTTCGGCGCGTGTTATGGCAGCTTCTGCATCGAAGTAAACGCCGCCGCCGGCGTACCTGCCCTTGACAACTCCGTCCTTCACCGCGCTTGCGACATAAGCCTTCTGCCAGTCGGGAATGCTGCCGTCATCGGTAAAGCCGGTGCTCACAACGCCCTTGAGAGTATCCGCGCCCGTAATACACAGGCACATGCTCAGAAATTCGCCGCGGCTGAGCGTTTTTTCGGGCTCAAAATAATATTCGCCTCCGAGCCGGCTGCCGGTGAATGCTCCGCACTGTGCAAGTCTTACGGCGCTGCAATAGCTTGCGTTGCCGTCCATGTCGACATAGCTCACGCTCTTGTTTTTAACGAGCCTGATAATGACGGTAGCCTCCTGAGAGCGGTTGCCCTCGGCGTCTGTTGCGCGGTAGCCGAAATAGTCCTTGCCCCTTTTGCCCTCGGCAGGTGTGTAGACGAATTTGCCGTCCTCACCGAGCTCGATGCTGCCTTTTTTCGGCTGGGTCGTTATCTCAAAGCTCACCGTGTCGCCGTCGGGATCGACCGCGGCAAGCTGACCGCCGAACGATACCTCGCGATAGGTCTCAAACTCGAAGTTTTCCGCAACCGGAGCCGAGTTGTCCGCAACAGCCGGCATTATGCCGGCGCACAGCGCCAGAAGCACCGCAAATGCCGCAATATATTTTCGCATATCAATACCTCCCGTTTGTTTACGAAGGTATTTTGTGCAGGCGGTGCCTGAATATACATTTATCCCCCGATAACCTCGTAAAGGACCTTCACGAAGAATATGACGAGAACGGTTATCATTATCGGCTTTACTGCCTTGCTGCCGCCTTTTTTGAAAAAGCTCGAGCCGAGCCAGTTGCCGGCGATGGAGAACAGTCCGGCGACGAGTCCGACGGCGAATATCACCTTGCCGTTTATGAGAAAAACCGCGAGTGCGGACAGATTCGTTGCGAGATTTATCGCCTTGCTCACGCCGTTTGCCTCGGTAACAGGCATATGCGCGACCGCCGTCAGCAGCAGGATGAGGAATGTACCGGTGCCGGGACCGTAAAACCCGTCGTATGCGCCGATGAAAAACGCCACTGCGCAGGCGAGGACCGTGGTCTTCACGGTGGAATACGGGTCCTTAGTGCCGCTGAGAGCCTTGCCGCGCATGACATACAGGGCGGTAAGCGGCAGTATGACGAGCATGATTATTTTAAAAACACCGTCGTCGATGAGCAGCGCGAGATTTGCCCCGCAGGCAGAGCCGGCAAAAGCGAACAGCACGCAGAATATCGCCTGCTTCCATGGAATGAAGCCGCTTTTTGTATACCTTACGGTCGTAAGCGTCGTGCCCATGGCTGAGCTTATCTTATTTGTACCTATCGCAAAATGCACGGGAAAGCCCGCAATGAGATATGCGGGCAGCGAGATCAGCCCGCCGCCGCCGGCAACGGCATCGACAAAGCCCGCGAGAAAAACAAGCGGGCAGACGATAAGAAATTGTATGAAAGTGATCTCCATTGCTTATACAACAGCCTCCCACAGCAGCATGTTGCCCTCAAACACGGTGCGTACTCTGCCGTTATCGAGCAGCCATGCCAGATACGAGCGCACGGTGCTTCCGACGAGCGCGTACTGCTCAAAGCTCATAGTAAGCCCGTAAGCGTCAAAAAGCCGCTTCAGAATGCTCTCAAAGCACTGAGGCTCCGCGCATATTGAAGCTATGCGCTCGGCGATTTCGTTAACGGTGTCGATATTGTACTGCGCAAGCTCGCAGACATCCTCGGTTGCGGGTGCATGAGCCGGGACGAAGACCGAGGCGCTCATGCCCTTCACGCGCTCAAGCGTTTCTATATATGCCGCAACATCGTAGATAAAACCGATGCGGTATTTTTCGAGCGTTTCGCGGCTGGAAAGACAGTCGGCGAGAAAGACGACATTGTCCGGCGTGCGAAAGCCCACCATGTCGAAAAAGTGACCCGGCAGCGGCAGCAGCTCAAAGCCCTCCGGCAGCCTGTCCGGTGTAAGCTCGCCGGCATCAGATCCCTGAGCCATTAAAAACTTGTGCCGCAGAACCTTAGGGGGATAGCCTCCGTATAAAAAAGAGGGCTCAAGGAGCGTGTGGCGCGTGAGGTCACACTCGATACCGGGGGCATATATGCCGCATCCGGTCTGAGCCTGAAGGTATTTATTGCCTCCGATGTGGTCGGCATTCGAGTGTGTGTTGAATATGGCCTTCAGAGTCCAGCCGTTTTTATCAAGGATCTGCCGGACCTTTCTGCCGGCCTCCTTATCGTTGCCGCTGTCAATGAGATAAACGCCGTTGTCCTCGCAGCGGAACAGCCCGATTTTGGCGGGGCAGTTAACATAATATGTGTTATTTGCAACCTGAATAAGCTCGTACATTTTCATCACTCCGTTTTGTTTTATGTAGTTTACCACAACGGCATTTCCAAGGCAATAAAAGCCTTGCCAAAAAATATTATTGTGCTATACTAACTTCTGTTCGTTTGAACGAAATTTTGCGAAACAGGCGATAAGTTTGTCCAGAAATGAAAATATAGACCTCTACCGGCATCTGTCCTTTGCGGCCGTCGGCGGATTTTTCGGGGCCTATGCCATACTGTGCCGCTGCGGCATCCTTGCCAGTGCGCAGACGATGAACCTGCTCGAGCTGACGATAAAAGCTCTGCAGGGCGATGTGACCGCGGTGCTGCTGCACGTTGGCGCGTTGGTGCTGTATGTCGGCGGAACGATGCTGACCGTTCTGCTGCCGCATTACTTCGGCGTGGATATGCGCCGCGCAGCACCGGTCATAGATGCCGCCATGTGCGTTGTGCTGTGCTTTATTCCGAACGATGCAAATGCCATACTTTCGCTTTACCCGATATTCTTTGCAATGAGCGTGCAGTGGAGCTCATTTTCCGGCGCTAAGGGCTTTGTGAGCTCGACCATATTCTCAACGAACAACACAAAGCAGGCAGCTCTGGCTCTTGCTCAGTATATTACCGACGGCGACGGTGTGCACTTTAAAAAGGTGCGGTTTTATGTGTTCACGCTGCTGGCGTTCCACATCGGCGCAGCGATAGCTTTTTTCGCCGTAGAGCTCATGGGCATGCAGGGCGCGTGGGTGAATATCATCCTTGCGGCAGCGGCCTACTCGATGGTCGTGTGCGAGGATAAATACTTAAGCCTCGTTCAGGACGAGGACAAAGAGGAAGAAATAGCTTAAAAAGAGCGTGCAAAAAAGTCTGTGACTTTTTTGCACGCTGAACAGGGTCTCCGGCTTGACCGGAGACCCTGTTGCCTTGATGCGCAAGGAGCCTGCCGAGCACATCACTCGTCGGTGGTATCCTCGAAATCTATGGTATAAAACACCGAATTGTCGCCGCCCGCGGCACCGTTTGCCTTTGCGGCATCGACTGCCGCCTTTGCAGCCTCAAGCTCCTCACGCATGACTTCAATACGCTCGTCGATGGCTTTGAGCTCATCAAACAGAGGGACATAATTGCCCTGCGGGTCATTTCTGTTTTCGTCGTAGCAGAGACGGCCTATCTCGATGAACACCTTTTTCTGCTCCTCAAGCTCGCCGTTTATCTGCAATGAAAGCTTTGCTATGTTTGCATAGCATCTGGCAGCGGTGCTGCCCTTGTCGTAAGCGTCCCTAAGACCGCCGCCCTCAACATACTGCTTTGCCTTGCTTGTAACGCTGCTTATCGTTCCCTTGATTATGCTTTTGTAATCAGCCATTGCTGCTGCTCCTTTCCTGCCCGCCGTCCTTTTCCGTCCGTGTGCTGCGGTTTACGAAAAGCTCGTCGGGCGAGTGCTTTTTTCTGAGATTTATTACGAGTATGACGGCTGCGGTGAGCGCGCTTGTCGCAGCTAAAAGCTGTGACACGCGTATATCCGTCGAGCCGATATACAGACTGTCCGTTCTGAGCCCCTCTACCCATGCTCTGCCGAGACCGTACCAGAATATGTACAGGCAGAAGAACTGACCGTCGTACCGCCGCTTACCGCGCCTGAGCAGAACGTAAAGTGCTATGAGCCCGATAAAATTCCAAAGGCTTTCGTACAGAAATGTCGGGTGCACATATATCGTCTCTCCGAACGGTACGGTGAGCCCCATGCGGCAGAAAATGTCCGTTTGCGCGCCGAATGCCTCGCGGTTTATGAAGTTTCCCCAGCGCCCGACGGCCTGTCCGATGAGCAGTCCGAACGCCGCAAGGTCGCCGAGCGCCATGACGGGTATTTTTTTCTTCCTGCACACGAGTATACCGGTTATGACTCCCGCGATTATGCCGCCGTATATGGCAAGTCCGCCGTCGCGCACGGAGAAGATATCCGCGGGATTTGCGATGTAATAATCGAGCTTAAACAGCACATAGTAGAGCCTCGCGCCGATTATGCAGGTCGGGATGAGCCATATCACATAGTCGAACAGATCGTCGGAGCTGAGTCCGAATTTTGCCGCCTGTCTTGCGCAGAACAGCGCCGCCAATATAAATCCGGCTGCAATTATAACACCGTAGAAATATATCTCGAAGCCGAACACCGAAAAACTGTAAGGGGGATCAATGCTCCAATCTCCGAGCATGGGGAAGCTTATCGAGGCGTCCCGGAGCATCGTTGAGGTCAAAAAGCCCATGTCATCAGTCCTTTACCGGAGATATAACGCTCAGGGCGAGCTTGTCGTCTGCCATGAACGAGGTGAGAAAGCTCTCGCATTCGTCTATGCCTATGCTCTCAAGCACGGCAAAGCTGTCAAGCGCGCAATAGCCGCCGAAAATTCCGTCGACCAGTGCAAGGCAGATGTTGTCGAAATCCTCAAGACCGCGCAGCCTTGAGCCGAAGGAGGCGCGCTTTGCGGACTCGAACGCGGCTTTATCAAGCCCGCTTTCCGCAACGGTGCTTATCTCCCGCTTTATCTCGTCAAGGACCTTCCGAGGCTCGGCGCTTTCACCGCCGAGTATTATCGTTGCGGTGCCGGCGGCATAGTCTATCTCGTAGTCGTAGTCGCGGTTGAGCGTACCGTCGGAGTACAGGCGGTTGTAGAAATCGCCGGAGGTGCCGAACAGCGTGCGCATGGCAAGCTGAGCGACAAGCTTCTGTCTTAAAAGCGCGTCACCGTCAGGTGCGGGCTTTACCTTTGCACCGATGAGAAACTGCGGCGCAGAGACCTCCATAAATTCTTCATTGTAGGTCCTTGCGGGCATATCACTCTCTGCGGGACCCATGTCCGCCTTGGGTATCTCGGTCCTCTCGCGCGGCAGCATTTCATTTGCAATGTCGAATATACGCTCCGGATCGCAGTCGGCGGCAACGCACAGTGCCATATTCGACGGGGCATAAAAGGCCTTGTGGCAGCTGTAGAGCGTTTCGGCGGTTATCTCCGCTATGCTCTCTATGCTTCCCGCGACCTGATCGCGTATCGGATTGTGCTCATACAGCATGCGCATGAGCCGGTTATAAACCACATAGCCGGGGTTGTCCTCGACCATGCATATCTCTTGACCGATTATGCCCTGCTCCTTGGCGACCGTCTCATCCGTAAAATAAGGGGTAGAGACAAATTTTAAGAGCATACGCAGGTTTTCCTCAAACCCGCCGGTGCAGTCAAAGTGATAGGCAGTCATGCCGCTGGAGGTGAAGGCGTTCGGCTGTGCGCCGTTTGCGGATAGAATGCTCAGAGCATTATCACCGTCGGGCATATCGAACATTTTGTGCTCAAGAAAGTGCGCAACGCCCGCAGGGGTGTCGTGCATCTGCCCGCCGAGAGAAAACCGCCTGTGCGCGCCGCCGTAGTTCGTTGCGAAAACGGCGTAAGCAAGCCTGAAGCGGGGCTTTGTAACAACATTTATTTGCAGCCCGTTGCGAAGCTGACCGGAATAAAGATCCTCGCCGATCTTTTCGTATCTTTTATGCTTCATCCGAATTTACCTCCTCGCTGCCGCGCAGATAATACACCGCATCCGGCACAACGCTGTTTGCTATCTCAACAACGCTGTCAAGCTCAACGCACTCGACCGCCGCGGCAAGCTCCGACGGATCGAAATCCAGCCCGTCGATGGCGTTTGCAAGATAAAAGCCCTCAAGACTGTACTGAGAGTCCGCCATGGCACGCAGATCCGAGGCAACGCTGCTTTTAGCCGCGTTGAGCTCCTCCTTCGTTACATCACCCCTGCGTACGGCATCAAGCTGAGCTTCTATCTCGGCTTTGGCGGCGTCAAATTTGTCAAAATCAACGCCCGAGGAGACTAACATAAGACCCTTGTGAATGTCCAGTATAGAGCTTGCGTAATAGCACAGCGACAGCTTTTCGCGCACATTCATGAAAAGCTTTGATGTCACGCTGCCGCCGAAAACGGCGTTGAAGGTGTACAGCGCCGCAATATCCATATCGTCCATGCACTCGCCGAGACGGTAGCCCATAACGAGCTGCCCCTGTGCGACCGAAAGCACATCGGAAAAGCTGCGGACGCTCTCCTCGACTGCATTCATGCGGATATCTGTGCCTATATCGTAATTGATCTCGCCTCTGGGCATTCCGCTGAGCGCGTCCGACAGCACATCGGCTACCTTGCCCGCACTCATACTGCCGCAGTAGAAGATCTCAACGGGTGAGGACATGATAAGACTGCGATAGTGTTTTGTGAGCTTCTGATAGTGAATACTCTCGACTGCCTCCTCGCTGCCGTAGCGCGAAACGGCAAAGGACTCAAAGCAGCACATCTGCTCAATGAGCCGCTGGAGCGAATATGCCCGCTTGTTGTTCAGCTTGCTGAGTATCTCATCCTTGAGCTTTTCCTTTTCGCTCTCGACATACTCAGGAAGCAGCAGCCCGCCCTTGGTCACGGGCGTGAGCAGCAGCTCGGCGGTGAGCTCTGCGGTGCTTTCAAAAACGCCGCTGCCTGCGGGGAGATATGCCTCGTCCACAAAGCTCGACAGAAAACCGATGCACTGTATCTCGCCTATCTTGCGAACGACGGGCTCGATATAGCTGCCGTAAAGCGAGTCAAGCTCGGAGGCTAATGTGCGCATATCGCCGTGATACCGGCTGCCTCGCCTGAGAACATAGGGGACCAGAGCGTTTAACGACGCCGTTTCCCTGTCAAGCTGAGTAAGCAGGCTTACGCTGAGGCATCCGGTCTTGAACTTGTCATTTTGCAGAGCGGTGAGCCACACGCCGGGGAGCAGCTCTTTTCTGATGGTATCCATGGCATGACCTCCTTGGAACTATAATAAATCAGTATATCACACTTTTCATGCATATGGTATACCCTTTCCGTCGTATTTTTCGCCGTCGACGAATATGGTGCCGCCTATGCTTATATCATGCGCCTTTCCGCCGACGGGCCGCCAGCTCACACGGCATTCCGGAAAGCCGTCGGGCAGGGAGGGACGGATATACAGGGCTCCGTGCCACAGCTTAAGTCCGAGCAGCTCCTCGCAGAAAACGCGGAAATACCATCCGGATGAGCCGGTGTACCATGTCCAGCCGGCCTCGCCGACATGCCCTGGACAGGTATAAACATCGGCTGCGATGACAAAGGGCTCGGCACGATACCGGCTGAGCTCATGCCCCTCGGGCAGCACAGCCTTCAATATCGCCCAGCCGTCGTTTTCACGCGAGCGCCTGAAGCATGCCATGGCCAGCCACAGTGCGGCATGGGTGTACTGTCCGCCGTTTTCACGGAAGCCCGGACCGTAGCTGCGGATATATCCCGGATCGCGCCCATTGCCGGAAAACGGAGGATCAAAGAGCTTGACTATGCCGTTTTCGCGGTCAAACAGCAGCCTCAGCGCACTGTCAAGGGCGATATCCGTGCGTGTGTTCTGCGCTTCGGCGCAGAAGCATGCCCAGCTCTGCGCGATGGAGTCTATGCGGCAGCAATCGCTTGAATGCGAGCCGAGCTTCTCACCGTCGGTCCAGTAGCCGCGCAGGTACCACTGCCCGTCCCATGCGTTATCCGCCGCTTTTCCGGCTTTTACGGCAAGGGTGCGGTAGACTTCCGCGTCAGGTTTACATAATACAGACAAGAGCTCGGAAAACCGCCTGACGCAGCAGGCGAAGAACCATGTCAGCCAAACGCTTTCGCCGCCTATGCCGTTCATGCCGTCGTTCCAGTCGCCGGTGCCGAAATACAGGAGCCCATGAGGACCCTTTCCGCGCGATACGCAGCAGTCTACGGCGCGCCGTGCATGGTCGATAACGCCCTCCGAGCAGGCCGACAGCATGGGAGTCTCGTATCTGTCGCTATCGAAGGTCTCAAGCGGCTTTGAGTTTACATAATATTCAGATATATCACAGATCGAGTAATCCCCCGTCTTTTCCGTGTACTCGCACAGAGCCCAAACGAGCCATAAGAGATCGTCGGAGCAGTGTGTGCGCACACCCTTGTCGCCGCCGGAGCTGCGGTGCCACCAATGCATGACATCGCCCTCAAGATACTGGTGCTTGCAGCAGTCGAGTAGCTGCCTTTTAGCAATAGACGGATCTATCAGTATGAGGTTTACCGCATCCTGAAGCTGATCGCGGAAGCCGACCGCGCCGCCGCTCTGATACACGGAGCACCGTCCCATTATTCTGCAGGCAAGCGTCTGATAAACCGCCCAGCCGCTCATATAACGGTCGCTGCTGCCGGTGCCGGACAGCGTGAGCGCACCCGACACTCTCAGCCAATGCTTCCTTGCGGTCTCAAGCGCGGAGAAAGCCTCGTTGGGTTTACATAATTTTGCGAGCTCGTCCTCGCGGCAGCAGCCGCACACCAGCACCGTCACAGGTCGGAGCTCGTATTTCGCAGCGAATACGGGATAGCTCAAACACTCTGTGCGCGAGTCAAATTCGCCGTGGATATAAGAAAAAAGATCGCAGGTCCAGCCAAGCGAGGGTGCCGAGCACATCGCGGAAAGCTTCAGACCTTCTATGGGTGAGCGACTGCTGGAGGCAGTGAATATTGAGTTGACATAATTGACCGATACGGCAGTATAGTCATTATCGTTATCCGAGAGCAGCAGCTCGCTTTTCCATTCAAGATGACCGGTCTGATTTCCGAAAAACTCGATTATCATGACGCGCGCATCCGTATCGGGCGGTATAAACGCCGTGCACCGTGTGCCGCTGCTGCCGAAGCTTTTTTCCCACACCGCAAAACCGAAGCCGAACCTCACACGGCATGCCGCACCGTCATTTGCCGCGAAAAGACTGTAACGCCCGCTGCCGGTCACATATTCAAGGCTCTCCGGTCCGCTTACGGCCGAGGGATCGTTTACCCACGGTGTAAGGCGCATTTCACGGGCGTTTTTGTACCACATATTGCCCATACCGGTGTCCGCGGCTATATAGCCGAAGCTGCCGTTTGTGAGTATGCTGCTCCAGGCTCTGGCGGGCAGCCCTCGGTTTACATAAAATGCGAAGCTGCCGTCGCTGCCATACTCGAATTTCGGCTGATAATTGCGGCTGCGTCCGCCCGCGTCCGGAATATGCGGGACGGAGGTGAATGTGCGTTCCCCGGCTTTCTTACCGACGGTGTACGCTGCGGCGGAGCCTATCACCGAAAGAGCGTCCGCAGGCAGTATTCTCACACCGCCGTGAACGCCGATGAGTGCTTCAAGACCGTGGGCGGAGAGTATATCCCGCACCTTGCCGTATACAGGTCTGCGGTATTCGCCTCCATCATCGGTCAAAAATACAAGATCGGCGTATACGCCGCAGCTCCTTATAAGGCAGAACTGCCGCGTTACCGTTTCCACATCCTCATTGCCCGGGCAGCATATTATCGGCATATCGCCGGAGATACCGTACCTCCACAGTGCGCTTTTAGCGGGAAACGGCTCTGATGCACTTATAAACCTCAGCCTTGAGAGCATTTGCATTGCACCGTCAACATCCCTTGAGCTCATTCTCGTTATGCCGGCGCAGGCGGATACCATCGCACCGTATTCGGCAGGACCGATGACCAGCATATGCTGTGCGCCGGAGTAAGCCTCCTCGGGCGTCGAGCCGATGCAGACGGCAAAGCGCAGCTTCGTTTGCTCGCCGCGCCTTAGTGATATATTGACCGATGCGCGCACGAACGGCTCCGAGAGGAAGCCGTCATCGGCGATCCTGCCGGCGCGCGCAGTCATGGTTTTATCGCAGCTCAGACACAGCCAGGTATCCTTCTGCCTCCCGCGCGGCAGCCGGTGCAGCATGAGGCAGTTGCCGTCGGTTCTCGCCTCCATGCCGAGCCGCCAGTACGCGGGATGGTTTACATAATCGCAAGCGTCTGCAAGCACGGGTTCAAAGGAAAGCTCTATTGCGGCATCCGTGATATCGTTTTTCGCAAACAGTTCAACAAGGCGCAGCTCCCCGTTATCCGCGCCGGAAACGGCTATACCGCTGCGTGCGGTGAAATCCTCGTATACACATGAAAATGTGCACGATATCTCCGAAAACTCCCAAATAAACGGAGCCTTGCTCTCCGGCTCCGGCAGCAGAGAGAGCCTCTCCCTTCCGCGGCAAACGCTCAGCGAAACGCCGTGCCCGCCGCCGAGCTGCCTGAACGGCGCGCGGTACACGAGCATTTCAGAGCAGCTCGAGGAGCTTATACCGCTTTCGGTTAACATAATATTATAAATGCCGTTTGAGAGCACCGTACAGTCCGGCTGAACGAAGTCCACCTTCTCACCGCGCTTTTCCCATTGGAGGCTTTCGCCCTTACGCGGCTTCTCACTCTCGCTCTCACTCAGGGTAAGAGCTGCGGAGCTCAGCGGCACCCTTTCCTCAAGCAGACTGCGGTGCGCCGCCATTTCCGGCTGCCGCATGAAACTGACTTGTATGAATGAGTCAGATACGAGATTCGTTATGGCGAGCATGCTCATGCCGAGATGGTGAGCCATGTAGCAGCGGACCCTCTCACCGTCGGAGCTGCGGCAGCGCGAGGGCGTGAAGTCGATCGCTTCAATAAAGCCGAAGCGCGAGCGCAGATCCTGCTTTTCCATGCGCCTGAGGTCTGCAATGGCGCTCTTGGGCTCGACTATGAGTGCAAGAAACGCGGCGTAGGGCGCTATGACCAGCTCACTGTCCTGACCGCGCTTGAGCGCGAGATGCGCACAGCCGTGAGCCTTATAGCGATAATTCAGAGCGGGATCGAGCGAGAAAAATGCGCTCTCGGAAATACCCCATAGTCCGGTGTGACTGCGCCGCCGCTTTTGAACGAAAAGGCAATACTTTGCCGTTTCATACAGCAGACTGTCCGGTGAAAGAGGCAGAAACAGCTCTGGCATGAGATATTCAAACATTGTACCCGTCCAGCTTGCCATGCCGCGGTAGCCTGCCATGCCGAGCTCGATGCGTGCGAGTCTGCGCCAGTGGCGGCGCGGAACATCGCCCTTGGCTATCGCAATGTAGCTCGTCAGGCGCGCCTCGCTTGCCATGAGGTCATAAAGTCCGGGCGATGCGGAGCCCTTTTCGAGGTCTATGCCTATGTGAAAAAGTCCGCGCTGCTCGTTATAGAATATGGAAAAATCCATGGGCGTCATCAGCCGCTGCACATGCTCTGACAGCCCGTGCAGTCCGATGCCGGAGAGACCGTTTTTAAGTGCGGTGAGGCAGGCATACAGGTTGCCGCAGTCCACGGTCGACAGGTATTTCGGCTCAAGCGGACGCAGCGTGCGCGTGTCATACCAGTTGCAGAGATGCCCTGCGTATTTCGGCATTTTCTCCAGCGCTTCGAGCATGCCTGCGACAAAGCGCTCAAGCTCCTTTTCGTCTATGAAGCCAAGCTTATGCGCGCACAGTGCCGAGACGAGTGCAAGCCCGATATTTGTAGGCGAGGTGCGATGGGCAATGCCGACGGGCGGCTGCTGCTGAAAATTGTCCGGCGGCAGGAAATTGTCCTGCTCGGTACACATGGCGGCAAAATAGCCCCATATTTCCCGGGCACAGCCGATAAGATACTGCCGGTCGGACGAAGAAAGCTCACGCTCGGACTTTGAGGGCAGTGCGAGTGCTGCCGCCGCAGCCGGTGCCAGCAGCCACATGAGCCCCACGGTCTTTGCAAATATGCCGGGAGCAAGCAGGATAAGCGCCAGTCCGGCGGCGGGAGCCGCCCACATGCTTTTACAGTGCGCTGCGAGTCCGTGCTTTTTCCCCTCACCCTGCGCAGCCGTTTCCCATTCGAGCAGATTTTTGCCGCTTATCAGCGTCCGCCAAAGTGCGGTCGCCGATGCCCAAGCACATATCCAAGCCTCATACGGCAGAAACCACAGTCTGAATACCGTCTGCACCATTGCTCTCCCGATGCCGGACAAAACGCGGCTGTGGTACCGTGCCGACAGCACCTCCGGTCTCTGCGACGCAAGCTCGGCAAGCGCTATCATAAGTCCGGAAGCGAGTGCTATCAGAGCAGACCATGCGGCCGCCGTGAGCCCGGCTGCCCTGAGCACGAGTCCCGCGAATATCGCGGCAAAGGTCGCGGGGGCTATGAGACTGCGGCGCAGCGAGTCAAACAGCTTCCACCGCTCTATGTCGGGAAGCTGCGAGGCGGCACCGAATATCCACGCCGCGTTCTGCCAGTCGCCGCGTATCCAGCGATGACTGCGCCGGCAGTAAGCTGGCAGGGAGGAAGGAAAATCGTCGGAAAACTCGACATCGCTCATGTATCCGCCTCGCATATAAGCCCCCTCAAGGGCATCGTGCGAGAGCACACGCCCGTCGGGGATGTGCGCCCGCGATACCGCAAGCAGCACGCGGGCATCCATTATGCCCTTGCCGGAAAAGCCGCCGCGGTCAAACAGATCCATGTTGACCTCTCCGCACAGTGAGCTGTAAGGTTCGGTACCGCCCTCGCCGGCAAATATACGCGAAAAATCCGTCGCCGCGGCTGAGTGCAGCGAGACGCACATGCGCGGATGTATAAGCCCGTGACCGGATATAACGCTTACGGCTTCGGAGTCAAGCACCGGAGCGTTCAAAGGATGCAGCATAGCGCCGATGAGCTCGGCGATCGAGCCGGGGGAGGGAATGGTGTCGCTGTCGAGCGTTACCATAAATCTCGTTCCGCCGAGAGCCTGCCGGTCACCGGAGCGGACGGCGAGGCTGCTCTCCTCTCCGCATAAAAGCTCCGCGAGCGCAAGCAGCGCACCCCGCTTGCGTTCTCTTCCGGAGTATTTGCCCCGACCCGCATCCTCGACCCTGGCGCGAGTGAAAAGGTAAAAGCCACCGGAATACTTTGCGTTGAGCTCATCAACGGCGGCTGTGGCGGCGGCTGTTATTTTTTCGTCCTCCGGTGCTTCCGGGCAGTCGGCCTCAGGGAGATCGGCAAGTATGCCGAATGCAAGATTTTTTCCGCAGCTCCGGTTTGCAAGATAATATTCCTCAAGCCTTTCTGCAAATTTACGCGCGCTGTCACCACTGCCGAGCAGAGCCGAGATCACGCAGATCGTCTTTCCGCTGTCGGGGACGCCCTCGGAAACATCCAGCCTCGGCAGTCTGCGCGGCGGGACCGTCAACAGCAGAATATAATCAAGCAGAGTTTTCGTGAGCTCCGATAACGGTAAAAGCAGCAGCAGCGCGGCTGCCGCACTGCGGGATAAAAACCCGCACAGCAGCGATAAAAACAGGGTCAGCAGCACATTTGCCGCAATGTAATATGCCGCCGGTCTGCGCGCATCTCCGGTTTTGAAAAGATGACTGCCTATATGCCGGGCGGCGCCCTGTGACTTCCGACATTCCGAAAGTATGCCGCGTGCCGCCGCGTCCTCGGCTAAGCCGCTTTTCTTCGCAAGCACGGCAAGCCTTCTGCGGTACCGCGCACGGCTTTGCTCATCCATATGCGGATAAACGCCGGCAGGGTCGGTCATGAATATCCTCTCGACAGTGTCCGAGCGTTCGAGAATGCTTTGCCATTGAAGCCCCGATATAAGCCGAAGTGAGGTGAAGACCGCCGAAAATTTATCCGTCAGCTCGTCGGGAACGGAGCTTTGCCGCAGCTCCGAGCACAGACGGGCAAGCTCACACACGAGCTCTGAGCGAACAACGGCAGGAAACAGGCACAGCTCGTCGAGCGGGAGCGACTCAATGCTCTGCGCTCCGCGAAGATACTCGATCATCGAAGCCTCGCCTATACTCAGCCCGCAGGCGCGGAGCATATCTCTCGACATGCAGGAGAGTATAATGCCGTCGTCACAGGCGCGCAGCTTGCCGCAGCGCTCAAGTCCGCCGAGCGCACTTTTTGCCTCGCGCACCGCAATGTACCGGTTGTCCAGCAGCCATTGACAGGCAGCCGGTATGTGTGACTTGGAGCCAAACCGTCTCTCAATGAGCCGGTACACGGCATTTACCTCCGAGACGCTCTTTTTCAGAGCCGATTTTATATCGCTGCAGGACCGGAGACCGTTAGGTCTGCACAGCCGTGCACAGCTTGCCGCGCGGTCAAAAAGCGCGCCGTTGCTTTTATTGTCCATAAGGCTCTCCTTAGCTCATATTGGTGCAATAAGTTTTACCATAAAATTAATGATATATTCGCGCTGCCGTGACAAGAAAAAATGCTTGACAGGCATGGCGGACAATGCTATACTCTGTAAAGTAATTTGCGTTTACAGGAGGTGCGCCGTGAAAAACAGTGCGGTCATGCGTTCGATGCTGTTTGATTTTTACGGCGAATTGCTTACGGATAAGCAGCGCGAGTACTTTGACCTCCGCTATAATGAGGATCTGTCCCTCGGCGAGATCGCCGAGCAGTGCGGGATATCGAGGCAGGGCGTTTGGGATATAATCCGCCGCGCCGAGGCCGCAATGACGGAGATAGAGGAAAAAACGGGGCTTATAAAGCGCTTTCTCGAGCGCAATTCCCAGATAGACGAACTGGAGCGTGAGCTTAGAGCCATCGGCGTTTCCGACGACGGCATTTTCAAGAAGCTCGAAGGACTTAAAATATAGGAGGCAGATAGCATGGCATTTGAATCGTTATCCGACAAGCTGTCCGCTGCCTTTAAGAAGCTGCGCGGCAAGGGCAGACTGACTGCGGCTGATGTCAAGGAGGCAATGAAGGAAGTGCGAATGGCGCTTCTGGAGGCAGATGTCAGCTATAAGGTCGTCAAGGAGTTTACGAAAAGTGTGACCGAGCGTGCCTCGGGTGCGGATGTGCTCGAAGCGCTTTCTCCGGCACAGCAGGTCATAAAGATAGTCAATGAAGAGCTTGTAAAGCTCATGGGCAGCGAAAACCAGCGGCTCACCATCGGCTCAAGATCTCCGAGCGTCGTCATGCTCGTAGGACTTCAGGGCGCGGGCAAAACGACAAACGGCGCAAAGCTGGCTGCCTATATGCGAAAGCAGGGCAAGCGCCCGCTGCTGGCAGCCTGCGACATTTACCGTCCCGCAGCCATAAAGCAGCTCGAAACGGTCGGCAAGCAGCTTGACATTCCCGTTTTCCAGATGGGCACCACCGATCCCGTTGATATTGCCAAGGCTGCGATAGAGCATGCAAAAAAGCATGGCAACGACCTTGTTTTTCTCGATACTGCCGGCAGACTTCATATTGACGAGCAGCTCATGCAGGAGCTTAAGAATATCCGCGATGCGGTCGAGCCGAGCGAGATACTGCTCGTTGTCGACGCAATGACCGGTCAGGATGCCGTAAATGCGGCAAACGCCTTTAATGATGCTCTCGGCGTCACGGGCGTTATGCTCACAAAGCTCGACGGCGACGCACGAGGCGGTGCGGCGCTTTCGATAAAGGCAAGCACCGGCAAGCCGATAAAGTTTATCGGCGTCGGCGAAAAGCTCGATCAGATCGAGCCGTTTTATCCGGACCGTATGGCGTCCCGCATCCTCGGTATGGGCGATGTGCTTACGCTTATCGAAAAGGCCGAGCAGAGCTTTGACGAGAAAAAGGCTCTCGAGATGGCGGAGAAAATGAAGGCAAACCGTTTCTCGCTGTCGGATTATCTCGACCAGATGCGCTCACTCAAGGGAATGGGTGATATAAACGACCTTGCGGGCATGATACCGGGACTTGATGCAAAGGCGCTCAAGGGCGCAAAATTCGATGAGAAGGGTCTTGCGCGCATAGAGGCGATAATCCTTTCCATGACTCAGACCGAGCGCGATGATCCGTCTATCCTCAATGCCTCACGCAAGAAGCGTATTGCCGCCGGCAGCGGTACCTCGGTCGTCGATGTAAACCGCCTGCTCAAGCAGTTTGATGCGATGCAGGGCATGATGAAGCAGCTTTCCGGCAAGAACATGAAGAAGCTCCAGAAAAAGCTCGGCGGTATGGGCGGCGGCTTCCCCGGACTGGGCGGCTTCAGACTTTAAATATTGTTTACCGGCGCGCAGGCGCTTGTAATATAAAGAAAAATTATGGAGGTGAAAGATAAATGGTAAAGATCAGACTTCGCAGAATGGGTGCAAAGAAG
>CAVHZB010000022.1:0-32533 GCA_963640555.1 Phascolarctobacterium succinatutens | reverse complement strand
GCAGGTATAAGCGGCGCATAATGTTTGATAAAAACGGTCTGGGCGTGGATGTGGCGCAAACCATTGGTAAACAAAGAAAATCCCGCAGTTTCAATGACTGCGGGATTTTGCTCAAATTGGTGCGCGAGGCGGGACTTGAACCCGCACGCCCGGAGTGAGCACTAGAACCTGAATCTAGCGAGTCTGCCAATTCCACCACTCGCGCATAATTAAGTGCCTGATAATAATAGCATTACTTAAACGACTTGTCAAGCAATTTGTTCACTAACAGTTTTTAATATTTTTTCACCGCAGCTATGTTATTTCATAAGAAACGATGATATAATCAACTTATTAGTATCGGGAGGTTTCTCATATGGACCGAAGGCTTTTAAAGCAGCAATCAAAAAATCTTATAGGACACGCCCGGCCCAAGCCGGTGGTGGCCGGAATCATTTACATACTCATAACCGCAGTGCTTGCATTTTTATCATATAAGCTGGTCGGCGGGTATGCAAGCTCGTTCAGCAACCAGCTTCAGCAGTTTTTCGTTGAGTTTGAAAACGGCAATTATATTGATCCTGACCAGTTTGCGTATGCCGTGCAGCAGGTGGCACCGACTCCGGCGGCATCGCTGCTCGACCTTGCCATAAGCATTGTGAGCGCCATGCTCGGTGCGGGCTTTGCGATCTTCTGCCTGAACAATGTCAGGGGCTTTGAGGCAAGCTACTGGAACATATTCGACGGCTTTGCGATGTTTTTCCGCATCATATGGCTGTATATCGTTGAGATATTCTTCATAACGCTCTGGGCGATGCTGCTGTTTTTCCCCGGCGTTATCGCATATTACCGCTACCGTATGGCGATCTATCTGGTGCTCGAACACCCGGAGATGAGCGTTATGCAGTGCATAAGAGAGAGCAAGCGCCTCATGACGGGGCATAAGGGCGAGCTTTTTGTGCTCGACCTGAGCTTTATCGGATGGGCGTTCCTCGTCGCTGCAGTAAACTATGCGGGCAGCGAGATAGCGCTCACGCTGCCGCACTCCATGTTAACGGATATACTCACGGTAGTGGGGCTCGGAGTGCTCGTTCAGTTCTATGTTTATCCGTATATGCAGCTGACTGTGGCGGGATACTATAAGCAGCTCACCGAGCAGGACGCGGCAAGAAACACATTTGACAACGGGTGGATGCCCAGATATTGAGGCGAAAAATGAAGATCACATTTTTAGGAGCGGCGCATGAGGTCACCGGAAGCTGTACGCTGATCGAGGTCGGAGACAAAAAAGGTATCGTTGACTGCGGAATGGAGCAGGGAAAGGACATTTTTGTCAATCAGGAGCTGCCGGTCGCGGCGTCGATGCTCGATTTCGTTCTGGTAACGCACGCGCATATAGACCATTCCGGTCTGCTGCCGCTGTTGTATAAAAACGGGTTCAGAGGACCGGTGTACGCCACGGCCGCGACCTGCGCGCTGTTGGATATAATGCTGCGCGACTGCGCGCACATCCAGATGGCGGATGCCGAATGGAAATCGCGCAAGGCAATGCGCAGGGGCGAGGCACCCATTGAGCCGCTTTACGACCTTGATGATGTCGAGGGACTCATGAAGCTGCTGCGTCCGTGCGACTACGGAAGCCGTGTGCAGATAAACGAATCGGTAACGGTGCGCTTCACGGATGTCGGGCATCTGCTCGGCTCGGCGGCAATAGAGATATGGCTCTCCGATCCGGACTGCGAGCGCAAGGTGGTATTCTCCGGAGATATAGGCAATCTCGATCAGCCGATACTCTGCGATCCGAAGCATATAGAAAAAACCGATTACCTCGTCATCGAGTCGACCTACGGAAACCGCAATCACACCGATGAGCGCCCGGACTATATATCGAGCCTTTCGCAGTACATCCAGCGCACGCTCGACCGCGGCGGCAATGTTGTGATCCCCGCATTTGCCGTCGGCAGAACGCAGGAGATGCTGTATTTTATCCGCGAGATCAAAAACCGCGGACTTGTCAACGGCCACGGTAATTTTCCGGTCTATCTCGACAGTCCGCTCGCCATTGAGGCGACGAGCGTTTTCCTGCAATGCGACACGGGCTATGTCGACGAGGAAATGAGGGCGGTCATCCGCTCCGGCGAAAATCCGCTGTGCTTCCCCGGTCTGCATCTTGCGGTGAGCCAGGCAGAATCCAAGGCGATAAACGAGGATAAAACGCCGAAGGTCATAATCTCGGCATCCGGCATGTGCGATGCCGGACGCGTGCGGCATCATCTCAAGCACAATCTGTGGCGCCGCGAGTGTCTCGTCCTGTTCGTGGGCTATCAGGCCATAGGCACGCTCGGCAGAGCGCTCATCGACGGCACAGACAGGGTAAAGCTCTTTAACGAGGAGATAGATGTCAGAGCCGAGATAGCGGCGCTGCCCGGCGTCAGCGGTCATGCCGATAAGCGCGGGCTTATCGCGTGGCTCGAGGGCTTTTCCGAAAAGCCGAAAGCGGTGTTTGTAAACCACGGCGATCCCGAGAGCGCGGACGGCTTTACCGCCTGCTTAAGCAACGAGCTCGGCTACAGGGCATTTGCCCCCTACAGCGGAACGGCGTTTGATCTTGCCGGAGATAAGTTCGAGCTTATGACCGAGGGTGTACCCGTAAAGCGCAGGGCGGAGCAGCCGGTGCGCAGGAGAAAGGATCCGCTGCTTGCGGAGCTTGTGCGGGCCGCCGAGGAGCTTCTCGATACCGTGCGCAGCTGTGAGGGAAGACCAAACGGCGAGCTGCGGCGCTTTACTGACGATATCAGGAAACTGATAAGAAAAATTGGGAGTTAAAACGAAAGCGGTATCTGTTAAGATGCCGCTTTTTAGGTTGACTTTTTCCGTTTGAATACTATAATTGGTTAGTCTGAACGGATGGAAGTGGAGGAAACATTCATGAATGAAATTTTTGTCGTCGGTCACCGCAATCCGGATACCGACTCCATCGTTTCGGCGATGAGCTATGCCGCGCTTCGCAATGCTCTCGGAGACAGGGAGTATGTTCCGGCATATCTGGGGCATATAAGCGACGAAACGAAGAGGATGCTCGATAAGTTCGGCTTTGCGGCGCCGCGGGTAATAAATGATGTCCGCACGCAGGTCAAGGACCTTGATTACGACACGCCGCCGGCGCTCAGCTCGTCGGTCACCATGAACATGGCATGGCACATTATGCGCGAGCAGAAGATCTCGGTCATACCCGTCATAAACGAGGACGGCACGCTTTACGGCACTCTTTCTGCCGGAGACATCGCCTCGTACAGCCTGCTGACGATAATCGACCCGCATATTGATGAGGTACCGCTGTTCAATATTCTGAGCGTTCTTGAGGGCAAGATACTAAACGAGGGCGCAAATCTCATAGACTGCATATCCGGAAATGTCGTTATCGCGCTCCCGCAGAGCTGTGAAACACTGCTGTTTAACGACCCCGACAGTATTGTCCTGTGCGGGGACCAGCCGGATATGATAAAAAGAGCGCTCAAGCTCGGTGTGAGCTGCATAGTCCTGTGCCAGACGGAAGCAAAAAAAGAGTGGCTCGATAATGCGGGAAGGACCTGCATCATATCAACGCCCTTCGATGCCAGCCGCGTTGCCAAGCTCATTTATCAGGCAATACCCATATCGCGCCCGTGCCATACGGACGATACGATATGCTTCCATCTGAACGATTACATAGACGATGTGCGCGAGGAGGTGCTCAAAAGTCGCTACCGCTGCTATCCGGTGCTCGACGAAAACGAGAAGGTAGTCGGTACCCTCTCAAGATACCACCTGCTGCGCCCGAGGAGAAAGCGCGTCGTGCTCGTTGACCATAACGAAAAGGCGCAGGCCGTGCCGGGGCTTGAGCAGGCGGAGATACTGGAGATAATCGACCACCACCGACTTGCAGACATTCAGACCGCGCAGCCGATAAGAATGCGCAACGAGCCCGTAGGTAGCACGACCACGATAATAACCGGAATGTATCAGGAGCACGGCGTTATGCCCTCGCCGGCAATGGCGGGACTTATGGCGGCGGCGATACTGTCCGATACGGTCATGTTCAAATCGCCCACCTGCACAAAGCGCGATATAGCGCTGGCGGAGAGAATGGCGCGCCTTGCGAATGTCTCGCTCGACTCGCTCGGCAAGGAGCTGTTTTCCGGCGGCAGCACGGAGTCAAAGCCGGTGTCGGAGCTTCTGCGCAGTGATTTTAAGGAATTTCATATCTCCGGTCAACGCCTCGGCGTCGGTCAGATAACCACACTCGATTCCGAGAAGATGATCGAGCGGAGAAGCGAGTTTCTCGAGGAGATGTGCCGCATGAAAAAAGAGGGCGGGTATGATATGGTCATTCTCATGCTCACCGATGTGCTCAAGGAGGGGACCCAGCTTCTGTATGTCGGCAGCGACGATACCATACGCAGGGCGTTTTCGGCGGAGCCCAAGGACGGCGCGCTGTTCCTGCCGGGCGTTATGAGCCGTAAAAAGCAGATAATACCGATGCTCACGGCGCTTTGGGGTTAAAAAAGCATAAAAGTACGGCACCGGCGGGTATAAATTTGTTGAAAAGCGGCAATTGACAAGTAAAGAAAGCGTTAGTATAATCTACTCATAAATTCGGGAAAGGGAGGATACGGATATGGCAATGCACAGCACCTGTAATGTCGAGCGTTCCGTGTCTGACTCTGCCCGTAGTGCATCCATGTCCTTTAGCGCAGTGCGATTTTATTCGTGCTGCGCTTTTTATTGCTTCGGTCGGAGCAGTACCGCCTGGTAAAGGACATCAATGTATCGGAATAATGCCGTGTGATGCGGCGAATAATTGTCATTGAATGCGGTTCCTTTACCATGAAGGAGCCGTTTTTTATTTGAATAAATCTTAGTTGCAGAGGTACGGAACATGAATGAAATTCAGGAAGCAAGAAAAGAAATAAGCCGCATAGACGCCCAGATGGCGGAGCTGTTTGAAAAGCGTATGAGCCTGTGCTCCGACATTGCCGGCTATAAGCGCGAGCACGGTCTTTCCGTTAAGGATATCGTGCGCGAGCAGGAGCTGATAAACCGCAACCGTTCGCTTATAAGCAGCGCTGCGATAGAGTCGTATTATGTGCAGTTTCTTAAAAAAACGATAGATCTTTCATGTGAGTATCAGTCGCAGCTTTTAAACGGCATGCGCGTTACCTACTGCGGAGTTGAGGGAGCCTATGCGCACATCGCGGCAAAGAAAATGTTTCCCGAGGCACAGCTGGTCTCGTTCTCCGATTTTGCCGGCGCTTACAGAGCGGTCGAGCGCGGGGATTATGACTGCGTTGTGCTGCCGCTGGAAAACAGCGCCGCCGGAGAGGTCGGAACGGTTATGGACCTCATATTCTCCGGCGACCTGTTCGTAAATCAGGTCGTGGATCTGTCGATATCGCACAATCTGCTCGGCGTTCCCGGAGCCGCGCTTGAGGATATAAAAACGGTCATCAGCCATCAGCAGGCGCTTGACCAGTGCGGCGAGTATATCCGCAGCCACGGCTTCGAGACTCGCGTATTTTCAAATACGGCGCTGGCGGCGAAATATATTAAGGAAAGCGGAGATAAGACCGCTGCCGCCATAGCCTCGGACGAGACCTCGGATATTTTCGGGCTGAAGGTGCTCGACAAGGCCATAAACGACAGCAGGAACAACACCACTCGCTTTGCCGCGCTCTCAAGAGCGCAGAACCGACTGGCACCATCATCCCGCCGCGATGAGGAGAGCTTCATTCTTGTATTCACGGTGCAGAATGAGGCGGGAGCCCTCGCCCAGACGCTCAATATCATCGGAGCGCACGGCTTCAATATGCGCAACCTCCGCTCGCGCCCGATGAAGGATCTTCAGTGGAACTACTTCTTCTACATCGAGGCTGAGGGCAATATAAACAACGAAAACGGCAGAGATATGCTGCGTGAGCTGTCTGCGATATGCGCAAAGCTCAAGCTCGTGGGTACCTACTACTCAAATCTTAAGGTCGGAGAGTGATCGGAATGCTCATCCCGGTAAGCACAGATACGTGGAATTATGATATCATTCTTGAATCCGGAGCGCTCAAAAGCGCAGGAAAGCTCCTGAATCTCGAACGGAAAGCGCTTATAGTGACCGACACCGGAGTGCCGCCAGAGTATGCGGAGACCGTTGCGGCACAATGCGCGGAGCCTGCGGTCGTCACGGTACCCAAGGGTGAGCAGAGCAAGAGCTTTGACGAGCTCCGGCACCTTTTGTCGGCTATGCTGGATGCCTCTTTTACAAGAGGAGACTGCGTTGTCGCCGTGGGCGGCGGCGTAGTGGGCGACCTCAGCGGCTTTGCGGCGGCCTGCTATATGCGGGGCGTTGATTTCTACAATATTCCCACTACGCTTTTGTCGCAGGTCGATTCGTCCATAGGCGGTAAGACCGCGATAGACTTAGACGGTGTGAAAAACATCGTCGGTGCATTTTATCAGCCGAAAAGAGTCATCATAGACCCGAATGTGCTGCAGACGCTTGAGCGCCGCCAGCTTATGGCGGGGCTCGCGGAGGCAATAAAAATGGCGGCAACGAACGACGCGGAGCTTTTCTCCCTCATTGAAAACAGCAGCGACCTGACCGCGGATCTTCCGGAGATCATACACCGTTCACTGCTGATCAAAAAAAGCGTCGTGGAGCTCGACCCGCGCGAAACGGGATTGAGAAAGGTCCTTAATTTCGGGCATACGATAGGTCACGCCGTCGAGAGCTTCAACGAAGGAAGGCTGCTGCACGGAGAGTGCGTTGCTCTCGGCATGATACCCATGAGCGGGAATGAGGCGGCCTTGCGCATAGAGAAGGTACTCAAAAAATACGGGCTGCCGTATAGGATAGAGCAGAGCGCCGCAGAGCTCCTGCCGTACCTGAGGCATGATAAGAAGATGGGTGCCGACGGCATAAGCTGCGTGTGCGTGGATAAGATCGGCTCGTCTGAGCTCCGGCGCATGAGCGTGGACGAGATACTTGACCGATTGGAGGACAAAAAATGAAAAACACATTCGGTCGGAGCGTTTGCCTTACGGTGTTCGGCGAGAGCCACGGTGCGGCGGTCGGCTGCGTGATAGACGGGCTTGCGCCCGGCATACGGGTAAGCGTCAGCGCAATGGAGCAGCTCCTTGCGCGCCGCCGCCCCTCCGGTGCACTCGACACGCCGCGCAGAGAAGAGGATAAATTCGAGATACTCAGCGGCGTGTTTAACGGCAAGACCACCGGCACTCCGATATGCATAGTCATACCAAATGAGAATACCCACAGCGCAGATTACGGCTACGGTGTCGCGCGTCCGGCTCACGCAGATTATTCGGCATGGTGCAAGTATCACGGAAACGAGGACTATCGCGGCGGCGGTCATTTCTCGGGTCGTGTAACGGCGGCGCTCGTCGCGGCGGGCGGAATACTTGTTCCGGCGCTTGAGGGCATAGGGATAAGCATCGGAACGCATATCCTCAGCTGCGGCGGCATATATGACCGCGAGCTCAACGATGTCGAACGGGACATTGCGCTTTTAAACGATAAGAGCTTTCCAGTGCTCGACGATGCGCGCGGCAGCGAGATGGCGCAGCGCATACTTGACGCGGGTAAGGACGGAGACAGCCTCGGCGGAGTTACGCAGACCGCCGTCTGCGGCGTGCCGGCCGGCATCGGTGAGCCGTGGTTTGACAGCGTTGAGAGCATGATCTCCCATGCGGTGTTCAGCATCGGCGGCGTGAAGGGAATCGAATTCGGCGCGGGATTCAGGCTCGGCGCCATGCGCGGCAGCGAGGCAAATGATGCATTTTGCGTTAGCGACGGCGGGATCATCACAAGGACCAACAATAACGGCGGCATAAACGGCGGCATCACAAACGGTATGCCGATCGTGTTCAGCTGCGCGGTAAAGCCGACACCGTCGATAGCAAGACCGCAGAACACCGTTGATTTCCTGAAAAACGAGAATACGGAGCTGAGCATACGCGGCAGACACGATCCGGCGATCATCCGGCGAATCTGTCCGGTGCTGTCAAGCATTACGGCACTGTGCGTCTGCGATATGCTCAGCCAGCGCTATGGCACCGATGTGCTTGCGGAAGGAGTTAAGCAATGAAATACGGACTGATCGGAGAGCATCTGACACACAGCTACTCGTGCGAGATACATGCGCAGATAGCCGATTATGAATATGAGCTGCATGAGCTCAGACCCGATGAGCTCGGCGAGTTTTTGAAAAAACGCGATTTTTGCGGGATAAATGTGACCATACCCTATAAGCAGGCGGTGATGCCGTATCTGGACGGAATAACGGAAACGGCAAGGAATATAGGAGCCGTGAACACCATCGTAAACCGAAACGGCAGACTTATCGGCGACAACACCGATTTTGCCGGAATGCTCGCTCTGGCAAAGCACGCGGACATTGATATGAAGGGCAAAAGGGTGCTTATCCTCGGCACCGGCGGCGCTTCAAAAACGGCTCACGCGCTGGCAGAGCACATGGGCTGTAAGAGCGTTCATCATGTCTCACGCTCGGGACGCGACGGCAGTATTACCTATGAGCAGGCTGCCTCGGAGCACGGCAACGCGCAGGTGATAATAAACGCCACTCC
The DNA here is from genome assembly GCA_963640555.1 of Phascolarctobacterium succinatutens. Lineage (GTDB taxonomy): Bacteria > Bacillota > Clostridia > Oscillospirales > Oscillospiraceae > F23-B02. The sequence goes on along the minus strand of CAVHZB010000022.1, from coordinate 23,923 downwards.
CGTGGGCATGTACCCCGATCAGGACGGCAGACCCGTTGACCTTTCAAAATTTCCCGAGCTGCGCGGGGTGCTCGACGCGATATATAACCCGCTGAGGACGAATCTCGTTCTGGATGCGCAGGAAAGGGGCATTGCCGCCGAGGGAGGACTGTATATGCTTTCGGCACAGGCGGTGCATGCCGCGGCCGTGTTTCGGGACATCCCGCCGGATGAGGCGCTGGTGAGCAAGGCGTTTTCGAGCGTGAGAAACGCAAAGCGCAATATTACCCTTATCGGTATGCCGTCGAGCGGAAAAACCTCCGTGGGCGGGCTCCTGAGCCGGATGACCGGCCGCGAGCTCTGCGACACGGACGAGTACATTATCAAAAAGATAGGTATGCCCATAGCCGAGTTTTTCGCAAAGCACGGCGAGGCGGAGTTCAGAAAAATAGAAAAAGAGACCATAGCCGAGCTTACCGCGGTCGGAGGCAGGATAATCGCAACGGGAGGCGGCGCGGTGCTCGACAAGGACAATATAAGGGCGCTAAAGCGAAGCGGAGTCACCGTTTTCCTCGACAGGGCGCTCGAAAACCTCACTGCAAGCGACGACCGCCCGCTTGCGTCCAAGCGCAGCGCGCTCGAAAGGCTGTACTCGCAGCGCTATGAGCTATATAAGGCGGCGGCGGAGATAACCATCGACGCGAACAAGACCCTCGTCGAGGAGGCGCGCGAGGTGCTGAAGGAGGCGGAAAAATGAAAATTCTTGTCTTGAACGGACCGAATATAAATATGCTGGGCATCAGAGAACCGGAGATATACGGCTCGGAGAGCTATAAGGAGCTGCTTGAGCTTGTTGCGGCACATGCCCAGACCATGGGTGCAGCGGTCGAGTTTTACCAGTCCAATCACGAGGGCGATCTCGTTGACGAGATACAGAAGGCGTATTTCTCCGGCGTTGACGGGATCGTGTTCAACCCCGCGGCGTATACGCACACCTCCGTTGCGATAGCCGATGCCGTGAAGGGCGTCGGCATACCCACGGTGGAGGTACACATTTCCGAGGTGTCCGAGCGAGAGAATTTTCGTCAGGTGAGCTATGTCAGAGCAGCCTGTGTGAAAACCATATGCGGACACGGCTTTGCCGGGTACACCGAGGCGATAGACTACCTTATTCGGTATATCGGAGAGAAAAAATGAAGGTCAGGATAAGTCCGTCGCGGCTTTGCGGCGAGGTGACTGCGCCGCCGTCAAAAAGCTTTGCCCACCGCATGATGATATGTGCGGCTCTCGCCCGCGGCGAAAGCGTCATAAGCGGGATATCCGACAGCGAGGATATGCTCGCAACGCTTGACTGCATCGAGGCTCTCGGTGCAGGGTACAAAAGGTGCGGCGACACGGTGGCAATAACCGGCAGAGCCGGAGCCGTGCCGGCTAATGCCGTTTTCAGATGCCGCGAGAGCGGCAGCACCCTGCGGTTTATGATACCGCCCGCGCTCACCGGCGCAAGGGTGCGGTTTGAAGGAACGCCCAGACTCCTTGAACGCGGTATCGGGATATACGAGCGGCTTCTCGGCGGCAAGGGGATAGAGATAGAAAAGGATCCCGGCGGCATAACGATGAAGGGCGCTCTCAAAAGCGGAGAGTATACCCTGCGCGGGGATGTCAGCAGTCAGTTCGTTACGGGACTTCTGTTCGCCCTGCCGCTGCTGTCCGGCGACAGCGTTATAACGGTGCTCCCGCCGGTGGAGAGCAGAGCTTATATAGACTTAAGCCGTGCGGTGCTCAAGGGCTTCGGTATAAAAATAAGCGAAAACGGGTCAAACCGCTTTCTCGTGCCAGGCGGGCAGGAATACAGGACGCAGACGGCGGCGGTCGAGGGCGACTGGTCAAATGCTGCGGCGCTGTACGCGTTCAACTCCGTCGGCGGCAGCGTGAGGGTAAGCGGACTCAATGCCGACAGCCTTCAGGGCGACAGGATATGCCTTGAATATCTCAAAGCGCTCGAAGCGCCCGAAGCGGTGCTCGACATATCAGACTGCCCGGATCTCGGACCGGTGCTTTTTGCGGCAGCGGCTGCAAAGGGACACGGAGCGGTGTTCACCGGAACGCACAGACTGAGTATAAAGGAAAGCGACCGCGCCGCCGTGATGGCGGACTGCCTTTCACACTTCGGCGTTGAAACGGTGACGGAGGAAAACAGCGTGCATATACTCCCCGGAGTGCTTCACGCACCGGAGATCGCGCTTTCTTCGCACAACGACCACCGCATAGTAATGGCGCTTGCGCTGCTTATGAGCATAACGGGCGGCACCATAGAAAACGCTCAGGCGGTGAGCAAGAGCTATCCGGATTTTTTCGGGGCGCTCGGCTCGCTCGGATTGGAGACTGAATATGAAGCTTAGTAAGGATAAAAAAATACTTATTGCCGGTCTCGGGCTCATGGGCGGCAGCTATGCCGAGGCACTGACGGCGCACGGCTTTGAGGTCGGCGCGGTCGCAAGACGGCAGGAGACGATAGCTTATGCGCTGGAGCGGGGGATAATAAAGCACGGCACAAGCACTATAGACCCCGAGTATATCGGACAGTTTGACATCGTGATATTTGCCATGTACCCTCACGCATTTATCGAGTGGATAAGGACCAATCAGCAGTATATAAAGCCCGGAGCGGTCATAAGCGATGTCACCGGCGTCAAATGCAGCGTTATCTATGAGATACAGGCCATGCTCAGACCGGAGCTTGAGTATATCGGCGCGCACCCCATGGCGGGGCGCGAGTGCAGCGGCGTTGAGAACGCGCGTATGGAGATATTCTCCGGAGCAAACTACATAGTGACTCCGACGGATAAGAATACGCCCGAGGCCATAGAGCTGTGCAGGGAGCTCGGACGGGTGATGGGCTTCAGAACGATAACGGAGCTGACGCCGGAGGAGCATGACGAGATGATAGGCTTCCTGTCACAGCTTGCGCACTGCATAGCGGTATCACTCATGGTGTGTAAGGATTCGCATCACCTTGTCGATTACACGGGCGATTCGTTCCGCGACTTGACGCGCATCGCAAAGATAAACGACGAGATGTGGAGCGAGCTGTTTTTATTAAACCGCGAGGTGCTCGTTGAGCAGATGGATCTTTTCTCGGAAAAGTTCGGACTTCTGCGCGACAGCATAGCAGCCGGTGACCGCGAGACGATACGCAAAATGATGCGTCTTTCCACCGAGCGCAGAAAATACTTTGATGTTAAGCAAGAGGATGATGAGCCATGAACATGGAATTTAAGAGAAAAATGCCGACTCCGCAGGCAATAAAGGATATGTACCCCATAACCGAGGAGCTGACAGCATATAAGAGGAAGACCGACCTTGCGCTCAGAAAAATATTCACCGGCGAGGATGACAGACTGATGCTCGTGATAGGACCGTGCTCGGCAGACCGTGAGGACTCGGTGCTCGACTACATTTCGCGCCTGAGAACGGTGCAGGACAAGGTGGAGGATAAAATACTCATCGTGCCTCGCGTTTACACAAATAAGCCCCGTACCACCGGTGACGGATACAAGGGCATGCTTCACCAGCCCGATCCCAACAGCTCGCCGGATATGCTGCGCGGGCTCATTGCAATACGGAAAATGCACATGAAGGTGCTCGCCGAGACCGGCTTTTCCTGTGCCGACGAGATGCTGTATCCGGAAAATCACCACTACCTGTCGGATGTGCTGTCCTATGTCGCCATCGGAGCGCGCTCGGTCGAAAATCAGCTCCACCGCCTCACGGCGAGCGGACTCGATATTCCGGTCGGAATGAAAAACCCGACCGGAGGTGATCTTTCGGTGATGATGAACTCCATAACCGCCGCTCAGCATCCTCATACATTCGTTTACTCAAGCTGGGAGGTAAACAGCAAGGGCAATCCGCTTGCGCACGCCATTCTGCGCGGCAGCGCCAATAAATACGGCAGAACGATACCGAATTACCACTACGAGGACATAAAATTCCTGTGTGAGCTGTATCACAAGTCGGGACTCAAAAATCCTGCGGTCGTTATAGACACAAATCACTCCAACTCCGGAAAGCAGTGGGACGAGCAGCCGCGCATAGCGAAGGAGATACTCCACAGCACGCGCCACTCGGATGATATACTGCACATGGTGAAGGGATTGATGATAGAATCATACATTGAGGACGGAAACCAGAAGCCCGACGGCGGCGTTTACGGAAAGAGCATAACGGATGCCTGCCTCGGCTGGAATAAAACGGAGCGGCTCATATATGAGCTTGCCGAACTGAGATAAGGAGGAAACCATGATAGCAGAAAAAATGCTCGCCCTCGGCAAAAGCGAAAACGAGATACGGGCCATCGCAGCCTATGCGGACAAGCGCAGCAGGGAGATAGGCAGCGAGAACATTTTCAATTTCAGCATAGGAAACCCCAACACTCCCGCACCCGAAAAAATAAAAAGCACTCTCATAGAGCTCCTTGAGAGCAGCGACAGCCTTGCTCTGCACGGCTATACCCCGGCACCCGGAGCGGCGAATGCCCGCCTTGCCGCCGCCCGTCAGGAGAGCGAAAGAGCCGGATACGAGATACCGGCAGAGAGCATATATCTGACCTCGGGCGCGTCCTCGTCGCTGTCGATAAGCATGTCGGCACTCGTCTGCAGGGGCGAGAAGGTCGTGCTGCTTGCCCCGTTTTTCTCGGAGTACAAGGTCTTTGCCGAAAATGCCGGCGCGGAGGTCATTGTCGTTCCTCCCGCGGGCAACGATATGCAGCCGTTCATGGCTGCGTTTGAGACTGCCGTCAGTCAGGAGGGCGTAGCGGCGGTGATCATAAATTCGCCGAACAACCCGTCGGGTGCTATTCTGAGTGAGCAGATGCTCAGAGTCATGGCAAAGATACTGAGCACCGCGCAGGAGGAGCACGGCAGGTGCATATACCTTGTCTCCGATGAGCCCTACCGTGAGCTTGTATACGACGGAGCCGAGGTGCCGTTTGTTCCGAATTTCTATGAGAATACGATAGTTTGCTACTCCTACTCGAAGTCGTTTTCACTGCCCGGTGAGCGCCTTGGATATATCATGGTGCCGCCGTGCGTGAAGGACAGCGCCGATGTTTTTGCCGCCGTCTGCGGTGCCGGCAGGGCACTGGGCTATATCTGCGCGACGAGCCTCATGCAGCACATGCTGGCTGTCTGTGCCGATGTACGGCCCGATCTCGGCACATACGGGAGAAACCGCAGCCTCCTCTACGGAGAGCTCAGCGCCATGGGCTTTGAATGTGTAAAGCCGGACGGGGCGTTTTATCTGTTTATAAAAGCACCCAAGGGTGACAGCGCAGCCGAGTTCTGCGAAAAGGCAAAGCAGTTTGAGATAATACTCGTTCCGTCGGACAGCTTCGGCGTGGAGGGCTATGCCCGCCTTGCCTACTGTGTTTCCGAGGAAACCGTGAAAAACTCGCTGCCCGCATTCAGAAGGCTGTCCGAGCTCTACGGACTGTAAACATGTAAACAAAAGCTCCGTATGCGAAAAACATACGGAGCTTTTTCATATCCACATCACAGATACCGGAGTATATCGCCGCCCTTTTTGAACAGCCACCTGAGCTCCAGTGCGGAGATAAGGGCAAAGAGTGCGCAGATAAGCCATGCAGACGCTGCCGTGCCGAGCTTTCCGGACAGCAGATAGAAGCCGTAGCCGCCGAGTCCCGCTGTTATATAGCCGACGAGTATCACGACGAGAACGTTTACGCTCTGCTTCACGGCGGCGGTCTCGCTCTGCCAGTTCAGGTTCGGCTTTTCCAGCCCGAGTATGAGACCGAGAGCGGCGGTAAAGAGCGTGAAGGCTGCCGGCAGCACAAGGCAGGCGGCGGCGGTCGGAGCATCGGGTCGGAAAACAATACAGATGCAGACGGAGCAGTACAGCGCCGGAGCCGCGGTCAGCAGCAGATGCAGCTTAAGCTTTGCATTCAGCAGCTCCTGCGGACGCACAGGCAGCGACTGCGCTATCCACAGGCTCCTGCCCTCAAGTGACACGGAGGGTGCGGTCAGGTCGTTCGTGGCGCACAGGAAGCACACGCCAAAGCACAGCAGCACCGCACACAGCCCGTCAGGAAGGGAGACGGCTGCGGCAGCGGACAGAAGATACCGACTCTTTATCAGCAGCAGTGTGCCGGCTATGACCATCACCGCCGTACCGAAGGCGCAGTTGAGCATATATGTGGGGCTTGCCAGCAGCCGTGCGCTTTCCTTAAAAAGCAGCGCCGAGGGTATGCCGCGCATTTTCGCCGTGTGCGAGCGGTATTCGCGCTTTGCGTTCTTGTCGGAGGCCGTCGCTATCCTTATGAAGCTGCGTGACAAAACGGTACAGGTCACGACAAACAGTGCGCCCACCGCAAGAGTGACATACAGCATCGAAAGCCCGTCGCCCTCGCCGCAGCGCCCGACGATGTACAGGACATAGGCCGAGCTGCGGAGCGCTTCTCCTACCGTAACGGCGTTTATAATGAGAGCGTTCAAATACTCGGAGAGGTTGAAGAAGAAAAAGTAGTAGAGCCCGAAGAACACCAGCGAGAGCAGAACAACGACGAGCGAGCGGTTTTTGAGATGAATGCTTATGCGTGCGACCACCCAGCCGAGGATGCACGAGAGCGTAAACACGAATATGCTGACGAGTACCGCAAGCAGCAGGCAGCCGAGCACACCGGCAAAGGCGGGTCTTGCGACGATGAAATAAATTATGATCGCAGGCACCATGACCACTGCGCTGAACATGAGTCCCATGAGGTACACGCCGGTCAGACGCGAAATGAGAATATACCGCGTCGGAACCGGCAGCGAGAGCATGAGGTCGTTGTCCTTGGCCTTATACAGGCTCGAATAGGTGTTGAATGCGCCGCCGAATACGCCCAGCAGCAGCGCCGTGAGCGTCATTATATCAAAATACAGCCAGTCGAGCCCAAGCGCGGTAAAGGGTCTGCACAGAGTGAATGCAAGTGCGGTGAACATGCCGCCTATGACGACGATCATCAAAAGCGCGTACAGCGCTATGAGCAGTATGCTCGACGACCTCGGACGCGCCGTGCCCTTTCTGCGGTCATAGAAAAAGCTGCTGTTAAGCTCGTACAGCTGCTTGCGGATGAGTGTCTTCAGCATGACTCGTCCTCCAGCTCGAGGAATACCTCCTCCAGGCTGTCGTCGCCCTTGACCTCCGCCATAGTGCCAGAGCGTATGAGCCTGCCGCCCTTTATAATGGCGACCTGATCGCAGAGCTTTTCGGCGACCTCGAGAACATGGGTCGAAAAGAAGATAGCGCCGCCGTCATCGCACAGCTCACGCATCATACCCTTGAGTATGTGCGCAGCCTTCGGGTCAAGTCCGACAAACGGCTCGTCCATGACGATCAGCCTCGGGGAATGCACCCATGCCGAGATAATGGCGAGCTTCTGCTTCATGCCGTGGGAATATGCGGATATTGGCTGGGCAAGATCGCCGGTGAGCTCAAAGAGCGCGGCGTATTTTTCAATGCGCTCGCGTCTGACCTCGGGGCTCACGCCAAAGATATCGGCAATGAAATTGAGGTACTTTATGCCCGTCATAAATTCATACAGGTCGGGGTTGTCGGGAATGTAGGCAAGCACCCTTTTGCAGGAAAGGGGGTCTGCCTTTATCGAAACGCCGTCTATGCATATATTCCCCTCGTCGAAGTCGAGAATGCCGACGACGGACCTGAGCGTCGTGGTCTTGCCGGCACCGTTGTGACCTATAAAGCCGCAGATAGTGCCGGGCGCTATGTGCAGGCTGAGATCGTCCACGGCGGTTTTTTCTCCGTAGCGCTTGGTCAGCCCTTGAATATTCAGCATATGCAGTCGCCTCCCTGATGTTTGGTCACACTGAGCATATAGCAATCAAAGCGCCGAGTCAAGGCGATTATGATAAATTTTCGACATAGATATGTAATTTCAATGTAAAAAGCGGTATGCATGTTTAAGATGCATACCGCTTGAAGGTTTAAGAGCTTATTCAGCCGCCGAATACGGACAGAAGGAAGCCGGCCGCGATAGCCGAGCCGATAACGCCGGCAACATTGGGACCCATTGCGTGCATGAGCAGGAAGTTCGTCTTGTTGTACTTTCTGCCGACATCCTGGGAAACGCGTGCAGCCATGGGTACTGCGGAAACACCCGCGGAGCCGATGAGGGGGTTTATCTTCTTGCCGGAGGTGTAGTACATTACAACACCGCCGAGCAGACCGCCGATGGTGGAAACGGCAAAGGCGCACAGACCGAGAATGATTATCTTTATCGTATCGGCGCTCAGGAAGTTCTGAGCTACCATCGTTGCACCGACGGAGGTGGCAAGGAAGATGGTGACGATGTTCATCAACGCGTTCTGCGCGGTATCCGACAGACGGTCGGTAACGCCGCACTCACGGAAGAGATTGCCGAGCATAAGGCAGCCGATGAGCGGTGCGGTCGAGGGCAGAAGCAGGATGACGAAGGTCGCAACGACGATGGGGAAAATGATCTTTTCCGTTTTGGAGACCGTGCGCGCCTGCTCCATCTTTACCTCGCGCATTTCCTTTGTCGTGCACAGCTTCATAAGCGGTGGCTGGATAAGAGGTATCAGCGCCATGTAGGAATATGCAGCTATGGCGATAGGACCTAAAAGCTCCGGAGCAAGCTTTGTCGTGAGGAATATGGCGGTCGGACCGTCGGCACCGCCGATGATGCCGATGGACGCGCCCTGAGGACCGGTGAAGCCCAGCGCGATCGCGCCGAGGAAGGCGACGAATACGCCCAGCTGCGCCGAAGCGCCCATGAGCAGACTCTTGGGATCGGCAAGCAGGGGACCGAAGTCGGTCATTGCGCCGACGCCGAGGAAAATGAGCGAGGGGTAGATGCCGGCCTTAACGCCGATGTAGAAAAAGTCAAGCAGACCGGCGTTTGCCATAACATGACCGTAGCTGTGATAATAGGGGCTTGCCTCATCGAGGAAAGCCTCCCACAGCTCGGGGTGGTACAGCGCGTTCTCGCCCATGCCGACAAAGTAGCTGAGGTTAGTCAGCAGGCAGCCGAAGGCTATGCCGCACAGAAGCAGGGGCTCGAACTTTTTGACTATGCCGAGGTACAGAAGCACGAAGGCAATGATTATCATGACGAGGTTTTTCCAGCCGCCGTCGGTGGTTATGAACGCGGCGAAGCCGGACTCAAGCGCAAGCTTCCGGAGAGTACCGAGAATGTCCATCCCTTACCTCCTTACGCTATGACGACAAGAGGAGCACCGGTCTCGACTACTGCGCCCTTTGCCGCAACGATCTGAGCGACGGTGCCGGACTTGGTGGCGACGATCTCGTTTTCCATTTTCATGGCCTCGAGGACAAGCAGCACATCGCCCTCCTCGACCTTCTGGCCCTGCACGACGTTGATCTTGAGGATGTTGCCGGGCATTGGGCTCTTTACGACCTCGCCGGAGGCAAGGGCTGCGCCTGCCGGTGCGGCGGGGGCGGCAGCGACGGGTGCTGCTGCGGCGGGAGCCGCTGCGGCCACGGGTGCGGGAGCTGCGGGAGCGTATGCCTCGTATTCGTCGATGAGCATGGCCTTGCCCTCTTCGACCTCAACCTCGTAGGTTTTATTATTCAAAGTTACCTTATACTTCATCTTCCTTGACCTCCTTGATCGAAATAAAGCGGAGCTCGTTAACGGGCTTGCCGAGAGTGTCCGCGACTATGGCCATTACCATGGCGGCATCCCTGGGATCGGTGTCGTAGAGCTTGAGCTCGCCTGCCGAGCCCGGAGCCTCCGGAACGACCGGCGCGGGCGCCGCGGCTGCGGGAGCGGGAGCTGCGGTCTTTGCCTTGTTTGCGCTGCTTACCATGATCTTTCCCATTATCATAACGACCCACATGAGGAGCACGAGGCCGAAGAAAACAACGATATAGCCGAGCAGGGCGCACAGTGAGGCATCTCCGAAGGAAATGTTTATCAGATCAGTCATCGTCTAAACCTCCTCAGGCCTCGGTAATGGTGTAGCGAACGACCTTTTCCTCCGCCTCGCGGCGCTTTTCAAAGAAGTTCTCCGCGACCTGGGGGAAGGCGATGTAGCTGAGCACGTCCTCCTCGCACCTTGCGGTGCCGCCGAGGTATTCGGCTGCCTTTTCGTAGGTGTCGGTCGGAAGCGTGTCGGCATAGCGGCCCTCGATGGGCTTTTCGCCGCCCAGTATCTTTGCGCGAACCGCCTCGTCGATGGGAGCGGGCGTTCTGCCGTATTCGCCGCGGCAGTAGGCCTTGATCTCCGCGCCGACGTTCTTGTAGCGCTCGCCCGCGAGCACGTTCTGCACCGCCTGCGAGCCGACGAGCTGGCTGGTCGGGGTGACGAGCGGGGGATAGCCCATGTCCTTGCGCACGCGCGGCGTTTCGATGAGCGCCTCCTCGAACTTGTCCAGCGCGTTCATCATCTTCAGCTGGCTGAGAAGGTTCGAGAGCATGCCGCCGGGTATCTGATAGGTCAGGCACTGGGTATCGGTGCTCATGGATATGGGGTTGAGCGTGCCGTCGGCGAGGTAATCGTTGCGGATGGGCTTGAAGTAGTTTGCCATTTCTATGAGTATCTTCTCGTCGAGCGCAACGTCGTAGCCGAGCTCGCGCAGCGCGTAGAACAGCGTCTCGGTAGCGGGCTGCGAGGTGCCGCCGGAGAAGGGGGATATCGCGGTGTCGATAACGTCGGCACCGGCCTCGATGCCCTTGAGATAGGTCATGAAGGCAAGGCCCGTGGTGCAGTGCGTGTGCAGAACGACGGGAAGATCGACGGCATCCTTTATGCCGGAAACGAGGTCGTATGCGCTCTGCGGGGTCATGATGCCGGCCATGTCCTTTATGCAGATGGAGGAAACGCCCATCTGCCTGAGCTCCTTTACCATCTCGACGAACTTTGCCGTTGTGTGTACGGGGCTTGTGGTGTAGGAAATGGTGCCGGAGGCCATTGCACCCTGCTTCACGGTCTCCTCAATGGCGACCTTGAGGTTATCCGTGTCGTTCAATGCGTCGAATATGCGGATGATGTCAATGCCGTTTTTGACGGATGCGCGCACGAAGCGGCGGACGATATCGTCGGGATAATGCTTGTAGCCGAGGATGTTCTGACCACGCAGAAGCATCTGAAGCTTGGTGTTGGGCATCTTTGCACGGATCTTGCGCAGACGCTCCCAAGGATCTTCGTTGAGGAATCTCAGGCAGACATCAAATGTGGCGCCGCCCCAGCACTCAACGGAATAGAATCCGGCCTTGTCCATCCGTTCAAGGATGGGCTCGAACTTGCTGTAGGGAAGCCTTGTTGCGATAAGCGACTGATTTGCGTCGCGAAGCACGGTTTCCGTAAACTGTACTTTCTTCATGTTTTCCTCCCGAATTTCAAAATTAATAAACACCATATAGTATAGTATAAATTTTTCGTAAATTCTACACTTATTTTAAGCAAATTTATAACAATCAGGGCAAAAAAACAGAGACAGTCGTTTTGACTGTCTCCGCTTCAGAAAAATTTGCTTATTTTGCCGCCAGAGCTCTGTCGAGCCAGACGCTCGCAACATCCATTGCGGCCCAGAATCCGTCCTTCTCGCTTTTCTTGACTATCCTGTCGCGCGATTTGACCGAGGAGTCCGTGAGCTGAAGCTGAACGGATACCTTCGTTGCGACATCGAGATCCTTGACCTTTTTGGTGTCCATTATCTGAAGCATGATAATGTATTTATCAGCCATGCTGCCGTAATAAACGATATTACCGGCCCTTTGCAGGGGGTGCCCCTTGTATTCAAGCGGTTTGTTAGCCAAACTAATTCCTCCTTTAGAACAGATCGCGGAAGTTTGAGAAGATATCGCCGCTTTCATCGGTCGAGTCTTCCTGCTTCTTTTTTTCTTCCTCTTCCTGCTTTTTCTTTTCTTCCTCTTCCTTCTTGGCGCGTTCTTCCTCCGTCAGAGCCTGATCCTCAAGCTCCTCCTCGGTTCCGAATATGCCCGTAGGCTCGCCGCCCTGAGACATGTTGAAGTCCTTGTACGGCAGATCCTCGTGTACCGATTCCATGACCTTCTGCCAGATGGTAACTGCGGGGTTGCCGCTGAAGGCCAGCTTCTCGGGCGTGTCATAGCCGGTCCAGACCGCGCAGGTGTAATACGGTGTGTAGCCGCAGAACCAGCGGTCGTAGTTTGCCGTCGTTGTACCGGTCTTGCCGGCAACGGGCATGTTGCTCAGGCGTGAGCCGGAGCCCGTGCCGTTGGTGGCGGCGTTGTTGAGCATATAGGTCATGGTGCGCGCGGTCTCCTGCGAGAAGGCCTGAATGGTACGCGGCTGATTATCGAGGATTATCTTTCCGGTGCGGTCCTTCACCATGGTGTAGGTGCGGGAATAGGTGAAGGTGCCGTCGTTAGCCAGAGCGGTGTAGGCCTGTGCCATCTCGCGCACGGTGATACCGTAGCTGGGCTGACCGAGCGCCATTGCCGCATAATCCGCGTCGGCGTCTATGAGGCTCGTAACGCCGAGACGGGTGCGCAGGAAATCAAGTGACGCCGAGGGCGTGAGCTTATCAACGATCTGCGCCGCAACGGTGTTTTTCGACCACTGGAGCGCGTATTTTATCGTGATGACATTGTCGTATTCGTCCGGTGAGTTTTTCGGATACCATGAGGTGTGCGCAAGCTGAACATGCGTCTCGTCCGCGTCGAGTACGAGAGTAGAGGGGCTTATGAGCCCGTATTCAACCGCAGGTCCGTAAACGGAGAGAGGCTTTATCGACGATCCGGGCGGACGCGTAGTGTCGGTGGCTCTGTTCAGACCGTAGTTAATGGTCTTTTCACCCGTGCCTCCGCACAAGGCCTTTATCTCGCCGGTTGTCTGGTCAATGATGACTATCGCGCTCTGAAGCTGCGATGACGTGCCGTTGTAAGACTGGGGCAGCTCCTCGAGATTCGTGTATATTGCATCGACCTTGGCCTGAATGTTCGTATCTATGCAGGCGTATATCTCATAGCCGGCATTGTGTACGAGCTGGCTCGCCGCGGTGCGGCTGATGCCCTTGGCCTCGGCAAGGTCCGTTATTACATCGGAGAGAACTACTTCCTCATAGTAGGTATAAGGCGTTGAATTGCTCGGGGCATTCTCGCCGCGTACAAACTCAAGCTCCTCGGCAAGAGCCGCCTCGTACTCGTCTTTTTCAAGGTAGCCCTGCTTATACATCTCACGCAGGACATTTTCCTGACGCGCCTTGTTGTTTTCGACGCTGTAAAACGGGTCGTAGTATGTCGGCAGGTTCGTTATGCCGACTATGGATGCGGCCTCGGCGACGGAAAGGTCCTTTGCATCCTTGCCGAAATAGGTCTGCGCCGCAGTCTGTATGCCGTAGCAGCCCTCGCCGAAGTAAACGGCGTTGAGGTAATACTCAAGTATCTCCTCCTTGTCGTAATTCTGCTCGAGCTCAAGTGCCTGGAATATCTCAAGCAGCTTACGCTGAACGGTTATATCGTCCTGCTGGGTAAGGTTCTTTATAAGCTGCTGCGTTATCGTTGAGCCGCCGAAGGTCGAGCCGCCGGTGAACATATTGAGTGCTGCGTGCGCCGTGCGGAACCAGTCAACACCCTTGTGAGTGTAAAATCGCTTGTCCTCAATGGCTACGAGTGCATCCTTCATGTGCTGAGGGATATCGTCACCGTCGATCCAGATGCGGTTTTCGCTGCTTTTAACGGTCGTCAGCTTTTGATAATCGCCGTTTTCATCCTGATAATAGATAATGCTGGATTGGTTAAGGGTAAAATCGTTCAGGTCAAGGTCAAGGCTCGGAGTAATACAGGTCTTGACATAAAACGCGAAAATGCAGACAAATATAAGACCGGTAACGACACCGATGAGCAATATCGTGCCGAGTATCCGCAAAACACTTCCGGCTCTGCCGCTGCGTTTTTCGGTGCCGGGCTCCTTTGCAATATCCATTGTCGGGCACACCTCCCTGCGTGCGTGATATGTGCCAAAATAGGCAGTGCTTAATAATATGTATTGATGGACATAAAAACTCAATTTTATCTGAAATACTATTATATCATCTTATGTCAAGTAGGAGTGGATATTTTGTAAAGTTTCGCTTCAAGGGTATTTGTTTTTGCCGTTTCAGGACATAATTATCAAAAAGGAGTGTGGACAAATTGAAAAATACATTTAAAAAGCTGCTTTTGTGCCTTCTCGTGCTGTCGGCGGGGATCATGGGTACCGCTGCCGTCGGGGGAATGAGCCCAGAGCGGGAAAACGGCTCGGAGCCGGCGAATGTGCAGTATGCCTCTGCAAAGCGGGAGATATATTATCTGCGCGACTGGCAGGGATATATCGCCGTTTTCGAGGGGAGCTCGGAAACTCCCGTGACGCTGACGGATATTCAGACGCAGACGCTTAACAATGTCGATCGGCTGAAGCTGCAAAGCGGCATACCCGCACGGGACGAGACGGAGCTTGCCTCGTTGCTCGAGGATCTCGGTTCATGACAAATACTCCTTGATTTATACTCCGGTGTGGGGTAAAATAAAGCCACAACAACACAGGAGGAAAAACCAATGAGCGAAAATTTCGGCAACGATTTTATCACCATAGTTGACGATGAAGGAAACGAGTTCGAGCTTGAGCTTATCGATACGATAGATTATAACGGCGAAACATTCTCGGCGTTTCTGCCGACCGATATGGACGAGGACGATCCGGATTACGGTCTTATCCTGCTGAGCGTTACCGAGGACGAAAACGGCGAGGAGCTGTTTGAATCCATAGACGATGACGATAAGCTTCAGCAGGTACACGAGATGTTCATGACCATCTTCGAGGCAGAGGGCGAGGACGAGGAATAACAACAGCTTACAGCGCATTAAATGATAGTGTGCCCTGCCGTGTTCGCGGTGTCATATTGACTTAGGGTCCGTTAAACCCACATTTCTAATAAGGGATGCCGATTTGAATCTGCGGATTGCAGGCCTCCCGGTGCAGACCGGACGTTGGAAGCAGAGAAACAGAACTTAGGCGACCCACCTGCTACCTTGTGCAGGTTATAACCGGACCCCAACGGCACGGCGGGGCTTTCCCGACAGCAAATGCTGTCGGGCTTTTCATATGTACAGACAATATACAACAACATAAAAGCATCATATCAGGATATTCTGCGCAGCCGAAAATTTTTCGGCTGCGCTTTTTTGTTGTACGCAAATGTACAAGTTCCGTCCGAAAACAGCCTATGGTTGAGAGGTGATAACAATGAAAAGGAAAAGATCCGCCTATGCGGATAAGCTTCTCGAAAAGCTTGCGGTGTCATCGCCGAACGATGCCGTGAAGCTGCTTTACCTCAGCGCCGAGGATATATCCGAGCTCGAAGGGCTCGACCTCTCGCTGCTGAGCGAAATAAAACGCGGTCCCAAGGGTGAGGTGGAGCTCAAATTCGTAAATAAGCTTGCGGTGCTTCGGGAGCTTATAGAGCTCAACGCCTCAGCCGCACAGCAGCAGCCGGACGAAAACTGCTTCTACGCGGCGCTGGATAAATCCGCAAGGCTTCTGGAGGGCGAGCGGGAAGATGGAGCTTGACTTCTTCTCCCGTACCCAGCTCAAGGTGCTGTCATGGTGGAGCGATGCCTCGCCCTACAGAGAGCTCGACGCGGTAATATGCGACGGAGCGGTAAGATCGGGCAAGACACTGTGTACGGGCATATCGTTCGTGTGCTGGGCGATGCGGAGATTCAACGGACAGAGCTTTGCGATGTGCGGCAAGGCGAAAACGAGCATTCGGCGCAACATGGTGCAGCCGCTGCTGCCGGTCCTGCGCGATATAGGCTTTCAGGTGCGCGATCTGATCTCCAAGGGCGTTATCGAGATAGACTATATGGGGCGCAGCAACCGCTTTTACCTGTTCGGAGGGAAGGACGAAAGCTCCGGCTCACTCATACAGGGCATAACGCTTGCGGGCGTTCTGCTCGACGAGGTCGTGCTGATGCCGCGCTCGTTTGTCGAGCAGGCATGTGCAAGGTGCTCGGTCACGGGCAGCAAGATATGGTTCAGCTGCAACCCGGAGAGCCCGCAGCACTGGTTTTACCGCGAGTGGATCCGAAAGTGTGATGCCCGCCGCGCCCTGTATATCCATTTTACCCTCGAGGACAATCCTTCTTTGTCGAAAAAGATAATCGAGCGGTATAAAAGAATGTACAGCGGCGATTTTTACCGGAGATTCATCCTCGGACAATGGGTACTGCCGGAGGGCAGAGTGTACGACTTCTTCTCCGAGGATATGCTGTGCGACGCTCCCGAGGAATGCAGCCGGTATATCGTGTCCTGCGATTACGGTACGAAAAACCCAAGCTCGTTCGGACTGTGGGGAGAGCGCGACGGCGTGTGGTACCGCCTGCGTGAGTATTATTACGACGCACGCCGGTGCGGCGCACAGAAAACCGATGAGGAGTATGTCGAGCAAATGCGCAGGCTCTGCGGTGATATCGTTCCGGAGCGGGTCATCGTCGATCCCTCCGCCGCGAGCTTTATAGAGGCGCTCACGCGGGCGGGCTTCCGCACCGAAAAGGCCGAGAACGATGTACTCTCCGGCATTCGCCTTACGGCATCGTATCTCAAGTCCGGGCGCATACGGATATGCCGCGGCTGCGACGATGCTCTGCGCGAATTTTACCGGTACCGCTGGGATGAGCGCTCCGGCAGGGAGGCGCCGCTTAAGCAGCACGATCACGCCATGGACGACATTCGGTATTTTGCCGCGGGCATCACAAGATCCGCACGGAGCATAGGCGCGGTGTGGGTAGAAAGGTAGGAATATGAAACTGTTTTCCAAGCAAAAAACAAAGCCGCCGGTCGTGCAGCTTCGCAGCGGCCGGCAGCACCCGTTCGGACTCATCGACAGCTATGTGCCTCTCGGCAGCACCGAGACCCGACTTTACCGGATGATCCGCGAGGCGGTGCCGGTAGTGGACGCGGCGATCATGAAGATCATACGGCTCACCGGCGGCTTCGAGGTACGCTGCGCGGATAAGGCGGCGCAGGAGGGTCTCAACGAGTTTATCCGCACGGTCAATGTCGGCAGAGGGCAGACGGGACTTGACTGCTTTATCGCATCGTATCTGGATTCGATGATAACCTGCGGCAGAGCCGTGGGCGAGATAGTCGTGAGAGGAGACAGAGACATCGCGGCGGTGATATGCGGAGATGTTTCCGATGTGCAGATACGCGAGGGCAGTACACCGCTCGATTTTGAGCTGTGCGGTACGAATGAAGCCGGCGGCATCACTCCGTTCAAGTACCAGAACCTTCTGCTGTTTACGCCGTTTAATCCGGAGGCCGACCAGCCCTACGGCGTTTCAATGCTCAGGAGCATGCCGTTTCTGTGCGGAATACTGCTGAAGATATACCAGTCGCTCGGTGTGAACTGGGAGCGCGCGGGAAATGTGCGCTTTGCTGTGGTATACAAGCCGCAGGGTGATGTCATCGACAGGCTTTCGGCGCAGGAGCGTGCACAGCAGATAGCCTCCGAGTGGTCGGAGGCTATGCAGAGCGGCAGAAACGGCTCGGTGCGCGACTTCGTTGCCGTAGGCGATGTGGACATTAAGGTCATAGGCGCGGATAACCAGATACTCGACAGCGAGGTGCCGGTGCGTCAGATACTTGAACAGCTCATCGCACGCACCGGTATCCCCCCGTTCCTGCTGGGACTTAACTGGTCAACGACCGAACGCATGAGCGCTCAGCAGGCCGATCTCATGACCAGCGAGCTCAAGGCCATACGCCGCAGCGTTGCACCGGTGATCGAAAAGATATGCCGGCTGTGGCTCTGCATGCACGGCTATGCCTGCAAGCCGGAGGTCGAGTGGGAGGCAATAAACCTTCAGGATCAGGTCGAGGAGGCAAAGGCTGCGCTGTATATCGCGCAGAAGGACAAAATCTATTGGGAGGAAGGTAAAAGCAATGAAAATAATTAAGGACTCGTCGGCTGCAAAGGCTCAATGCACGCCTGATGAGCTCAGGGCTCTCAACGCCTTCGCAAAGACTCAACTCAAGGCGGAGGAGGTGTACACATTCTCCGTGCTGCTGTGCGATAACGAGATAGACCGCGATAATGAACGGTTTTCCGTTGCAACGCTCCGCGAGCTCGGCGGGCTTTTCGTCGGTGCGACCGGTATATGCGACCATGACTGGCGCAGTGAAAACCAGGTCGCGCGCATTTACAGAACGGAGCTTGTGACGGAGAAGGACAGGACCACTGCCTGCGGCGAGCCGTATACTTATCTCAAGGGCTACGCCTACATGCTGCGCACCGAAGCAAACGCCGAGCTCATTGCCCAGATAGACGGCGGCATAAAGCGTGAAACGAGCATAGGCTGCTCGGTGGCAAAAAGCGTTTGCAGCATATGCGGTGCGGAGATGGGGCAGTGCAGCCATGTGAAGGGAGAAAGCTACAACGGCAAGGTCTGCTGCGCCGTTTTGACGGGCGCGGTGGACGCATACGAATGGAGCTTTGTCGCGGTGCCCGCACAGCGCAGCGCGGGAGTTATAAAAAGCTTTGTTGAAAGCGATGCGGGCAAAGGCTATGCCGCGGAGTATTCGGCGCTTGAGAAGTCCGCTCAGCTCGGCAAAAAGTATATGGGCGAGCTCAAAAAGGAAGTGCTGAGGCTCTGCCTCGTGTGCGATGAGGCGCTCTATCCGGCGCTGGAAAAGAGCGTTGAGCATATGCAGGAGCCGGAGCTTTGCAAAATGAGGGACGCGCTCAGACAGCAGTCAAATAAGCTTTATCCGCCGCTGACGCAGCTTCCTGGCAAAGGCAAGGTCACTGAATTTTCCGGTGACGAATACATCATTTGATTTTTTTCGGGAGGACAAAAAATGAAAGTAAGTTTTGAAGGCATAGGAGAGCAGGTCATCTCCTTTAACAAGGCAAGCGGCGTTTCAAAGGGCTCGCTTGTAAAGCTCAGCGCAAATTCCACGGTCGCAGCCTGCGCAAACGGAAATAAGTTCGTGGGAGTGTGCGTGAATGCATCCGACAGCTTTGCCGAGGTAAAAACGGCAGGCTATGCAGAGCTTGCCTACACGGGCGACGCTCCTGCCGTGGGCTATGCCGCGCTTGCCGCAGCAGCCGCAGACAAGGTGAAGGCGGACAGCTCCGGCAGAGAGTATCTCATTATCAAGGTCGACACCGCCGCCCATACCGTGGGCTTTATGATGTAAGGAGGAAATGTATATGGCATACAATTTTAACGAGGTCAGGCTCGAAAAGGGCATGTATTCCGAGCGCGGCAGAACATTTGAGCAGACCCTTGAGGCACTCGATCCGAATGAAAACTACATAGGCACACCCTACGAGGGCATGGATGCCTTCCAGCGTCAGCTCAAGAGATTTGACATTAAGGTCAGGGGCGCGGGCAGCGATGTCGTGGAGAAGTTTTTCACTACCTCCGAGTCTGCCGTGCTGTTTCCCGAGTATGTTTCCCGCAGCGTTAAGGCGGGCATGGAGGAGGGCAATATACTGCCGTCCATCACCGCCACCGTCACACGCTTTGACGGCATGGACTACCGCTCCATCTATTCCGCCGCGAGCGAGGATGACAGGAGCCTGCGCTATGTCGGCGAGGGAGCGGCGATACCGCAGACCGAGGTGCGCGCAGCCGACCACCTTGTCGAGCTTAAAAAGCGCGGCAGAATGCTGGTCGCGTCCTACGAGGCCATCCGCTTCCAGCGCCTTGATCTTTTTTCCGTCATGCTGCGTCAGATCGGCAATCAGATCATGCGTATGCACCTTGAGGACGCCATTGAGGTCATTAAAAACGGCGACGGCAACGGCAACGCCGCGGCAAAATACGCGGTCGGCGACACGACCATCGGGGGCACCGCAGGAAGCCTGAGCTATTCCGAGCTCCTTAATTTCTGGAATTGCTTTGATCCGTACACCATGAACACCATGCTTGCGGCTCCGGATGTCATGATGAAGATACTCAAGTGCACAGAGTTCAAAAATCCCCTGACGGGACTGAACTTCACGGGCACCGGCGAGCCCGGCAATCCCCTTGGAGCAAAGCTCATCCGGTGCTCGGCAATGCCCGCCGGCACCGTTATCGGTCTGGATAAGGGCTATGCTCTGGAGATGGTCACTGCGGGAGATGTAAGCGTTGAGTATGACAGGCTCATCGACCGTCAGCTCGAGCGCGCTGCGATAACCAGCATTTCCGGATTTGCGAAGCTCTATACCGAGGCATCCAGAATGCTGACTGTTTAAAATGATTAAGGGACGGGGCGTTATGCCCCGTCTCGGTTTCGGAGGTATACAATGGGATATACATACCTGGATATTGAGAAAAAGGCGGTTTGCCTTCTCGGATATAAGCTCGCGCCGGAGGATGAGGAGAAGCTCGGCTGTATGTGCGCCGCCGCCGCAGAGAGCCTGAACCGCCGCCTGCGTTCGGGCGTGAAGCGCGAGGATATAAGCGAGGTATTCAACACCGCCGCAGCAATGACGGCAATAGCAATGTATATGGAGCTTGCGCCCGCGCCGAGCGGAGGAGTGAGCGCATTTACGGCGGGAAAGCTGTCCGTTCAGCTCGGCGGCGGGAGTGCGGAGACCATAAGGCAGACCGCAGAGAGCATGATATGCGCATATGTAGATGACGGATTTGCGTTCAGGGGGGTACAGGGATGAACACTGCGGGAAGGATAATGCAGAGCTTCGGAGAGACAGTGACCTCCGGCGGGAAAACAGGCAGAGGATTTTTATCCTGCCTCGATCCCGATGACGGGCAGATACATAAGCTCAGACTCTCTCCCGGAGTGGCAAACCGGTCAAAATACAGACTTATGACCGATATGTCCACCATAGCCGAGGGTGATGCCGTCAGCGTCAACGGCTCAAATTATGTCGTTCTCCGTGTGGTGCCAGTGCACATATTCGGTTCATTTTCGCACAATGAGTGCATTCTGAGAATGAAGGGGGGCTGCACCGATGCTTGAGAGCGTAGCCTCCGCGATAGCCGATGCACTTAAAAATGCGGGAATAAACGCGGTGCCGGCGTATGAAAACGAGCCGCTGTGCGAGGACGAGCCGGTCGTCAGCATATCGCTCGAGGCGGTGCGCATATCGTCAGCGGGACTCGGAAATTATATCGGGATATGCACCGAAAACGGCGATGTAAAGGAAATGTACGGCGACAGGGCGGAGATAAGCGTCAAGGCCGAGGTATACTGCCCGCCCGTGCCGGAGTATAACTGCACCGCAGCAGCCGAAAGCGTCATGGAGACGCTTCGCCTGACCGACGGACTGTCGGTACTGAGCTTTGAGACAGGACAAATATCTTACGACGGGCAGAGCCGCATGCTTCGATGCACATGTACCGCACGGTGCAGGGCTTATCTTGTGCGCAGCAAGCTCGACCGTGGGCTGTCCGGATACGGATTGGGGGAGAGCGAATGAACATGATAAAGACCGTCTCGGACGAGAACGCGGCGGTTGAGATAGATGCCGTGCCGCTCGGCGCGGTCGTCAGGGTGCAGGAGACCGAGATATGGTCCGAGCACAGCGTTTTCGGCTTCGGAGACGGCGAACCGACGGCGGTGCTCAAATATGACAGGCATTACCGCATAGAGCTGTATCGCGACGATGCCGTGAGCGATGCGGTGCCCGATTCGGACTTTACGCTCAGCATAAACGGCAGAGAGTACACCGGATGCTGCCGCACCGGACTTGAGCGCACGAAAAATGCCGACGGCACCGTGACGGAGTACATAACGGTGTATGCCGCCAAGAGACAGGAGGTACAGGATGGATGATCTTGACGAAAAATTCGACATGAAGGAAGCGGCGCACGATCTTGACGGAGTTAATTTTGACGCGGCGCGTATTTTCATCGTTCGCAGGCGGGATATGTCGTTCGTATCCGACTATTTCCGCCGCGACGCACGCCGCTATGACAACGGCTTCGAGCTGTATTAGGAGGGGAAAAGATGCTTGGTTCAATGCAATACAGAGATTTCGTGTGGCCGAACAATCCGAGCCGGTTCGAGGTCGAGTACCGCCGCACGCTGCACAGCTACAAGCTGCCGTTTTCCGGCTATGTGGTGCAGGATCTGGGGCTTCAGAATAAAATAATACGCGGCTCCGGCGAATTTGTGGGTCCCGATGCCTATGAAAACTTCCGCAGGCTTGCTGCGCTGTTTGAGGAAAACAAGGGCGGAAAGCTCATTCATCCGGTGTGGCCGACGATGCTGGCATACTTTGCAAAGCTCAATCTCGTGCAGGAGCCCAAGGAGGATCATATAAGCTACAGCTTTGAATTCTGGGAATACATAGGCAGCAAGTTTTCCGACGACAGCAGCGAGATGGACCAAACCGACTACGGCACAGGCTACTCGCTGGGTCCGGGCATAAGCTTCACCTCCGCCGCTGCCGGAGATACGCTGAATACGATAGCGGCAAGAACCGGCGTTTCGGTCGATAAGCTGCTTAAGTATAATCCGACCATAACGGATTCCGGCGCGGTGCTCAAGACCGGTCGGCTCGTGAGAGTGAGGTGAGCGGCATGACGGGATATATAGTTAACAAAGCCGGTGTGCAGACGGAGCTTCCGGAGCTCCTGTCATGGGATGTGTGCCACGGTATAGGTGAGCCGTGCGACTGGTTCGAGGTGAGCTTTATCTACTACAGCAGCCAGCTGAGCGATCTCAGAGCCGCGTGCGGCTTCGTTGCCAAAAACGGCACCGCGACCGTATTTACCGGCATTGTCGACGAATTCAGCGTGAGCATCGACAAAAACGGCTCGGTCGTTACCGTGTCCGGCAGGTCAAATGCCGCAAGACTGCTGGATAACGAGCTGGGTGCGTGTGAGTATGCGGCGCTTTCCTCAGCCGAGATGATAAGCGATTTCATAGCTCCCTTCGGCATAAGCAGTGTCACTGCGGGAACGGCAAAAACGGTAAATGCCTTTACGGTGAGCTCCGGCGAGAGCGCGTGGAGCGCCGTTCGCAGGTTCTGCCGCTATGCGTGGAACACGGTGCCGTTTTTCGCTGCGAACGGCGACATGATATTAAACGACCGACAGGGGAGCACCCTGACCGTGGATGCGCTGAAGGATGCCGCAAGTATAGACTGCTGCTTTGAGCGCTACGGCATAATATCGGACATTTGCGTTAAAAACCGAGTGACCGGCACAAGCTATACGATAAATAACGATGATTTCATCTCTGCCGGCGGCAGGAGCCACCGTGAGCTGACCGTCCCGAAAACCACGGGAGCCGATGCCGCAAGATACACGGCACAGTACCAGATAGCCGAGTCGATGCGCGGTAAAAATACGGTCAAGCTCTGGCTCACGCGGCAGTTTGCCTGCTTCCCCGGTGACCGCGTTGCGCTCACTGCGGCAAAGCTCGGAGTGAGCGGGATATTCAAGGTCATATCGAGCCACTGCTGGGCAGACTCCGTGAGCGCCGGAACGATAGTGACTCTGGAGGTGTGACCATGTGGCTTTCGGAAATAAAAAGAAGGAGCGAGCCTTACGACTCGCTGCCGCTCATCGGTGTAAACGCTGCCGGTGATATAATTCTTGAGACTGCCGCCGCACGGATATGCATAAAAAACGGCGGTGAGATAATTCTCGAAGGCACCGTTAAGGTAAACGGCAAAACAATATAACCAAAAAACGAGAGTACCGGTTTGGTACTCTCGTTTTTTGGTGTTCAATATTCGGATCAGACGATGCCCTGAGCCATCATTGCGTCAGCGACCTTCAGGAAGCCGGCGACATTTGCGCCGAGCATGAGGTTGCCGGGCTGGCCGCACTCGACGGATGCGTCGTAGCAGGCTTTGAAGATATTCTTCATGATGCCCTGAAGCTTCTCGTCGACCTCGTCGAAGCTCCAGCTCATGCGGATGGAGTTCTGGCTCATCTCGAGACCGGAGGTAG
>CAVHZB010000021.1:474-14889 GCA_963640555.1 Phascolarctobacterium succinatutens | reverse complement strand
CATAAGTATAATAATTATTATCTTATGTAAACTGCGGAGGAAACAATGAGTGTGAAAGGTTCGATTGCGTCAATAAAGACAGCAATCATGAGAAGCTCGGGTGAGAGAACCTCGCCCGAGGTGGTGACGGCGGCGTGGGCTGTTATACATTTTACCGGCGGTGTGATGCTTGCAGCGGCGCGGCTGCTCGGATCGGCAGGACCGTTCGGCATGGCGGCGGTGGCGGCATCGGGAGCGGGGCTCAACGGAGTGTGCACACTTGCCGGAGCCGCGATAGGCTACATAATAAGCTCCGGACTTTCCGGAAGCATACGCTATCTTGCGGCGATAGTCCTCGTGTATACGATATCGTTTGCACTTCAGGATACCCGCGCCGCCGAGAGCCGGATATTCCCGCCGGCAGTCGCTGCGGTATGTGCGCTCGGAACGGGGATACTGGCAAGCTTTACGACCGTTTTCAGTCAGGCACCGGCGGCAGCGGTCATAATGCTTGAAACGGTGTTCGCATTCGGCGGCTGCTGGTTTTTCCGCGAGGCTCTCGACGGCGGTGAGAAAACCACCGAGTCCGAGGAGCTGAGCCACGCCGCAAGCGTTTTGATAACCGTTGCGATATTGCTCATGGCACTGTCGCGGATAATGCTGTTCGGCGCAATATCGCTCGGCAGACTGCTTGCGCTGCTCATGGTAATGACATGTACGCTTCGCTGCGGCATAATGACCGGCTGCACCATAGCCGCCGCATTCGGCATCGCCATGGATCTCGTGACCGGCGGCGCGCCGTTTTACACGATGGCGTATTCGTTTGCGGGGCTGCTGTCGGGCGTATTCAGCCGACGCGGCAGACTGCTGTTCATAATGGCGTTCATTGCCGCCAATGCCGCCGCGGCAGCGGGAACATGGACGGTGCAGCCGCAGACGGACTCGCTTTTTGAGGTATTCTGCGCATCGGTCATTTTCATTCTGCTGCCATCCGGATTTCTAAGCCGTGCGGGTTCTGTCGTTCAGCCGATAACCGGCGGCAGCGGAGAATCGGGACTCAGACGGTATGTATCGCGCAAGGTCATGGGTCTGAGCACTGCATACGGCAGCCTGTACGAGATAGTGCGGCGCAATGTTGAGCAGCCGTATAACGATGCCGACCCCGCTAAGGTGTTTGACCGCGCAGCCGACAGCGTGTGCCTCGGCTGCCGGGAGAAAAATCGCTGCTGGAACCGGGATTACCTCGACACGTTGACTTCACTCAACGATGCTACAGGAGAAATGCTCCGCCGCGGAATGCTCGAGATAGGCGACCTTCCGCGCAGATTCACCGAAAAATGCAGAATGCCCGAGGCGTTCGTGACGGCCGTGAACGCCGAGCTGCGCGCATCGGCCTACCGCCGGCAGTTTGCCGAAAGCCTCCGCGAGAGCCGCAATACGGCATGGGGACAGTATGCGGATATGTCAAACATACTCCGCGAGGTGTCAAAGGAGCTGGCAGGTACAAACGGCGCCGATCATCTTGCCGAAAGGCGGCTGATACGATATCTGCTGTCGCTGGACATTGATGCCGATGCTGCGGTATACCGCGATGCCCGAGGCAGACTGCGGGCTGTCATAGAGGGAGGCTCGCTGAGCAAGCTCACCCAACAGGAGGATTACCTTGACAAGCTCTCCGGAGTGCTCGGCATGCGCCTTTGCCGTATAAAAAGCGGCGGCAGCGAGGCAAGACTGATCCTGATGGAGGCAGAGCCGCTGGCAGTGTCGGTCGGTATTGCCGCTATGAAGAAAAAGGGCGAAAAGGTCAGCGGCGATAAGGGCACATATTTCAAAACCGATGCCGGAGTGTTATGCGTTATACTGTCTGACGGCATGGGATGCGGACCGGACGCGGCAGGAGAAAGCCAGGAGGTCATTGAGATACTCGAGAGATTCCTGCGGGCGGGAATAGACCCCGCCGTTGCCATGAAAACGCTAAATTCCGTGATGCTCCTGAAGAGCGGCGACAACTGGGGCTTTGCAACGGTAGACCTTATGTGCGTTGATCTTTTCACCGGCGAGACCTGCTTTTATAAATATGGCGCTGCACCGAGCTATGTTGCCGGCAGCAAGGGCATACGCCGCATAAAGTGCGAAAGCTTTGCGCCCGGACTCAGCGGCACCGCAGGAGCCGCGCCCGATACCGTGAGAATGCGCTTAAAGCCTGGCAGCACCGCGATAATAGCCTCCGACGGCGTTGTAGGTGATGCCGACGATGCATGGCTGCGCAATATTTTGTCCGTCGGCTGCGAGGATATGAAAAAGCTTGCACGCGATACGCTGTGTGCTGCCGAGAAAAATTGCGGAATGACCGACGACATGACCGTGCTTGCCATCCGCGTGCAGGAGCGTTCGTGAGGTATAGAAATATGGAAAAACGGCAAAGCTATACTCAGCGAACAGACAGCGGGGAGGCGGCAGATGTGGTAAAGGGCGTTGCAAAGCGGGTGATCGTTGTCAGATCGCCTGATCCGAAGGTGTTTGAGGAGGCGATATTCATTGTCCGCGAGGACTATATGAATTCCGCCGGCATAAGCCGCACTCAACTCCTGAATCAGGCAAAGCAGGCGGCAGGGAGGTATATCGGCTCGGTAAAGGGGCAGAGAGCTCGGAAGCCGGCCGCAACGGGGCTCGTTGCCGCACTGTCGGCACTTCTCGGCAGCGGAGCAGCCGCAGCAGTGATGTATTTTATAATGTGAACAAATTCCCGCCCGGCTGTATGCGAGGCGGGAATGCTTTTTTGTAGAAAAAATCACTTTATTTTTTCTTTATATCGGTGTAATATATATTCAAATGATTAGCGATTGCTAACTGAGGTGATAACATGACCGAAAAGACATTTAAGATAAGCGGCATGCACTGCGCGGCGTGCTCATCGAGCCTCGAACGCTTCATGCAGCGTCAGAAGGGCGTTCAGAGTGTATCCGTCAACCTCACTACAGAGAAAATGGATATCGTGTATGACGACGAGCTCGATGTTCCGAAGATCTGCGAGCTGGTCTCACGCCTGAGCTTCGGCGCGGAGGAGTATATATCCGCCGATGCGCTCGCGGCCGAAAACCGCAGAAGGGAGCAGCAGGAAAAGCAGGCGGAGCTCGACGCAATGAAAAAGCGCGTTATCATGTGTATCTGCTTTGCCGTGCCGCTTCTGTATGTCTCGATGGGACACATGATAGGTCTGCCGCTGCCGGAATTTATGATGCCGCACCATGCGCCGCTGACATTCGCACTCGTTCAGCTGCTGCTTACCCTGCCCATAGTTATAGGCGGCAGAAATTTTTATACTAACGGCTTCGGAAGCCTTGTAAAGGGCCATCCGAATATGGACACACTCGTCGCTGTGGGCACATTTTCTGCTCTTGCTTACGGCGTGTACGCGCTTGTCAAAATAGCCACCGGAGATATGAGCTACGCAGAGAACCTGTTTTTTGAAAGTGCTGCGGTAGTAATAACGCTCGTTATGCTCGGCAAATACCTTGAGGCCCGCAGCAAGCGCCACACCTCCGATGCCATCCGAGCACTGACTGAGCTTGCCCCCGAAACGGCGCTCGTCACCCGCCACGGTGAGACCGGCGAGGTTCCGGTATCCGAGCTGCGAGAGGACGATGTCATAACTGTTCGCCCCGGCGAGAGGTTTCCGTGTGACGGCACCGTCACGAGCGGCGCGTCGAGCGCAGACCTCAGTATGCTGACCGGCGAGAGCCTTCCGGTAACGCTCGATGTAGGCAGCACCGTCACCGGAGGCAGCATAAACGGCGAGGGACTCATCGTGTTCACGGCAACGAAGGTCGGCGGAGATACCGCGCTTGCACAGATAATCCGCATGGTCGAGGATGCGCAGGGCAAAAAAGCGCCTATCGCAAAGCTTGCCGATAAGGTCGCGGGAGTGTTCGTGCCGGTCGTCATGGCAATAGCCGTTGTATCGGCGATAATTTGGGCGCTGTGCGGAAAGGACATGGAGTTTGTCCTGAATGTATTCGTGTCCGTGCTCGTCGTTGCCTGCCCGTGCTCACTCGGACTTGCAACGCCGACGGCAATAATGGTCGGCACCGGCAGAGGCGCCGAAATGGGCATACTGTATAAAAGCGGCGAAGCACTTCAGGCAATGGCCTTTGCCGACACCGTAGTTCTCGACAAAACCGGTACCGTTACGGAGGGTAAGCCCAAGCTCATGAGCATTTACTCTGTCTCGCTTCCGGAAAATGAGCTTCTGGGCATATGCGCGGCGGCAGAAAGCGGATCAGAGCATCCTGTAGCCAAGGCGATAACTCAGGCGGCGTTTGAGCGCGAGACAGACCTGCCGGAAGCCGAAAACATCACCGCCGTACCCGGACGCGGCATAAAAGCAACCGTTTCGGGAAAAACGGTCCTCATCGGCAATGCCCTGCTGATGCGTGAAAACGGCGTTGCGGTAAATGCCGTAAGGGAGCAGACGGAGCTCGAAAATGCCGGCTGTATGCTGATGTTCGCCGCCATAGACGGAAGCTTTGCCGGACTTTTCGGCGCTGTCGATACGATAAAAAAGGATAGTCCGGATGCAATTAAAAGTCTCCATAACATTGGAATTAATACAATTATGTTAACCGGAGATAACGAAAAAGCAGCCCGCAGCATTGCTGACAAGGCGAATATAGACAAGGTGCTTGCCGGTGTACTGCCCGAGGGCAAGGCGGGAGAGATCGAGAAGCTCCGCAGCGGCGGCAGCAGGGTGTGTATGGTGGGCGACGGAATAAACGATGCTCCGGCGCTTGCGTCCGCGGATATAGGTGTTGCAATAGGCAGCGGCACCGATGTTGCCATAGAGTCAGCGGATGTCGTGCTCATGGGCTCGGAGCTGAGCGGACTTGTGACGGCTCTGCGGCTCAGCAAGGCGGTCATCCGCAATATAAAGCAGAACCTGTTCTGGGCATTTTTCTATAACAGTGTAGGAATACCGTTTGCAGCCGGTGTTCTGTATGCCTTCGGCGGACCGCTGCTGAGCCCTATGTTTGCCGGTGCGGCGATGGCATTGAGCTCAATATCGGTCGTCTCCAATGCGCTGAGACTGAAGCGATTCAAATAATATCACAACTGCGGATCATGTATCCGCAGTTTTTTATTGACAAAGCATCTACTATGCATTACAATGTAGTCAGGTACTTTGCAAAGCAAGATAGAGGTGCAGCACCGGATGATACCGTCACAGATGCTTAAGGGAACCCTTGAGGGGTGTATTCTCGCAATAATTTCGCGCAATGAGACATATGGATATGAAATAGCGCAGACTCTCGGCAGCTTCGGATTCGGGAAAATTGCCGAGGGTACGATATATCCGCTGCTGCTGCGCCTTGAGCGCAGCGGAGCCGTGGATACCTACTATCGAGCCTCGGAGCTTGGTCCAAAGAGAAAGTATTATAGGCTTACGCAGGCGGGAAATGAGGAGTTGGAAGGGTTTATAAAGAGCTACCGTGAGCTTGAAGCCGCTGTAAATGCTGCATTGGGAGGAAAGGGCAATGAAAAATGAAGCCAAAAAGCTGAGGGATGAAAATAACAGGCTCGAAAAGCGGCTCAATGTCGATGTGAACGACATACTGACCGATATAGTGGTTTACATAAAAAGCTGCGGCATAAGTGACCTGAATCAGGAGCTTGTGCGCCGAGATATAACACAGATGCTCATCGATGGGCAGGAGCGCGGTGAAAGCCCCGCCGAGGTTATCGGTGACGACTACAAGGCATTTTGCGACAGCGTTATGGCAGAAATGCCGAAATTGAGCACAAAACAGCGTATAATGACCGCGATAAGGGATGTTTTGCCTGCTTTTATGATACTTTTTGCTGCTTGGGCATTTATGACCGCAATAAAGCAGGCGCTGAGCGGAGAAGCGTGGTACATCACACCGCTGAGCATTTCAAATGTCATTATCGGTGCGGCGCTGCTTGCGGCCGCTGCCACGACTGTGGTTTACATAACTAAAAATTCATTCAATACCAAGCCTGCCGGACTTGTGTGCATCCTGCTGCTCATAATTGCGGCAGCGCTCGCAGCGGCACTGCTTCTGCCGGAAAAAATCATATTTTCTCCGCACATCGCGGCTGACATGGCTCTGCTCGCCGTGCTGCTTATAGCCTACAAGCTCATTGACGGCAGACTGTGACATAGGATACTTGCCCATATGAATAAAGCACCTGCGAATACAAGAATATTTGCAGGTGCTTTCCATTAATTAAGGGTGTCTGCGTTCAGGGTAAACAGGCGTGCAACGGCGTTTTTAAGCCCCGTGTGCTCAGGCGCGGTGAGCTCCGGATCGGTTTGAAGAAGCTCGTGTGCAGCCTCCTGTGCGGTCCGGAGAACATTCATGTCGGAGCACAGGTCCGCAACATGCATGGCAGGAAGCCCGTGCTGCCTTGAGCCGAAGAAATCACCCGGACCGCGCAGCTTGAGGTCCTCCTCGGCTATCTTAAAGCCGTCGTTTGTCTGAGTCATCACCTTGAGGCGTGACATCGAGGCCTCGTTATCCGTGTCCGAAACGAGCACGCAGTAGCTTTTATGCTCTCCGCGCCCTACGCGCCCACGGAGCTGGTGAAGCTGGCTGAGCCCGAACCGGTCGGCATTTTCGACTATCATGAGCGCGGCGTTCGGCACATCAACTCCAACCTCTATCACCGTCGTTGAGACAAGAATGTCTATATCACCCGCCACAAAGGTTGACATAATATGCTCTTTTTCCTTTGCCTTGAGCTTTCCGTGCACGCAGGCAACGCGCAGATCGGGAAAATAGCGCTGAAGCTCGGCTGCGTGCTCCTGCGCGGACTTCATGCCGGGCGGCAGCTCCTCGCTTTCCTCTATCATCGGGCACACTACAAAAACCTGCCGTCCCTCTCCCACAAGGCGGCGTATAAATGCATTGAGCCTTGTGCGGTAGCTTTCGGTAACGGCAAAGGTATCGACCTTCTGCCGTCCGGGGGGCATTTCGTCAATAACGGAAATGTCGAGGTCGCCGTATATCATGAGCGCAAGCGTGCGCGGTATGGGCGTTGCCGACATGACCATTACATGCGGCTTTGCGCCCTTGGATATGAGGCTCGAACGCTGATTAACGCCGAAGCGATGCTGCTCATCGGTTATGACGAGCGCCAGACGCGAGTATTCGACATCATCGGAAAACAGGGCGTGAGTGCCGATTATCAGGTCGATCTCGCCGTTTTTGAGCGCCGTTTTGACCTCGCGCTTCTGCTTTGCGGTCATGGAGCCGGTGAGCTTTTCGATGCGGATACCGAAAGGAGCCAGAAATGCGCTGAGCGTATCAAAATGCTGCCGGGCAAGTATCTCGGTAGGCACCATAAACGCCGAGGTATACCCATTTTTCCATACATACCAGATGAGTGCGGCGGCAACGAGCGTTTTACCGCTGCCGACATCACCCTGAACGAGCCTGTTCATCGCACAGCCCGAGCCCATGTCCGATACGGCATCCTCCACGGCACGCTTCTGTGCGCCCGTCGGGGTAAACGGCAGAGCGGCATAAAACTCGTCAAGCGGCACGGTGTGCATTGAAATTCCGTCGGCTTTTTTATGACTGCCCTTCATTTTACCGAGCGCGCAGGCCAACAGAAACAGCTCCTCGAAAACGAGCCTGCGCCGCGCGAGCTCAAGCTCCTCAAAGCCGGCGGGGAAGTGGATATTCTCATATGCGTACACGGATTGTGCAAGGCAGTATTTCTCCCTCACCGTCTCCGGCAATACCTCCGGAAGCTCCGAACCGCAGGCATCGAGCGCCTGACGCACGGCGCTCATAATAAGCTTCTGCGAAAGACCTGTCGTAAGCCTGTACACCGGAACGATGCGTCCAGTAACTCCCGCCGGAGCGTCCTCTCGTTCGATAACGGGGTTTGACATGGTGCGTCTTGAACCGATGCCGATGACCCTGCCGTAGATGCAGAGGCTCTCACCGCGGTGCACCTGATCCTTGACATACGGTTGGTTAAAAAATGTTATGTCAACCGAACCGCTCTCGTCCACGACGCGGAATTTCACAAGATCCATACCGCGCCGGATGTGACTGAGGCGCGGCGCATCGGCAACGATGGCTTTTATGCACACCGTCTCGCCGTCGCAGGTCAGCGCTATCGGCTTAAAGGCGCTCCTGTCCTCGTATTTTCTCGGAAAATAGCAAACAAGGTCATAAACCGAGAATATGCCCAGCCTGTTAAAAAGCTGGGCTTTTTTCTCGCCTATGCCCTTGCAGTATCGAATATCGGTGTCAAGATATTTCATTCCATTAAGCTCGAATATTATGTAAACTTACTCTACCATTTTGACAGTGTAATCGGTATTGTTTGTCAGCGTGAATACCTCAATAAGACCGGTCGTGCACAGCACCTCGTTGTCCTTTGTTATCATTATCATATCAAAGCCGCCGTTGTCGCGCCAGTATTGCAGCGCTGCACTCTGCCCGAGAATGAACATGGCGGTCGACAGGCAGTCGGCAAGAGTGCCGTCCTCGCAGACTATGGTCACGGAAACAAGGTCGTTATCTACGGGCTTTCCGGTGCTTGGGTCTATGAGATGGTGATATTTTGTGCCGTCGCTTCCGGTGAAATAGCGCTGATAGCTGCCGCTTGTTACTATCGCCGTCTCGCCGACGCTGAGAGTTCCCACATAGGCGCCGGTATTATTCGGATCCTCCACCGCGACGGTCCAGTTTTCACCGTTGGGCTTTGTGCCGAGGGTCTGAACATTGCCGCCGAGCGAAACGATGCCGCTGGTAACGCCGTTTTTACGCATCGCGTCTATCGCGTATTTCGCGGCGCAGCCCTTTGCGACCGCACCGAAGCTTATCTGAGTTCCTGATGGCATTCGCACCGAGAAGTTTGCCTCGCCCTCGAAGGCGTTTATCTCGGTCTTGCCGAAGCCGAGGTTTTTGCGAAGCTCCTTGAGCTCATCATCGCTCGGTATGCGTCCGGTCTCGTCCTTGAACTCGCCCCATGCCTCGTAGATGGGGTATACCGACAGGTCGAGAGCGCCGCCGGAGAGATTGTAAACGCTGAGCGCGGTGCTGAGCATTTCGTTCACCTGCGGGGTGACGATAATGTCATTGCCCTCGGCATGGTTTATCTGATAGGTATAGCTGCCCTCGTTGTCGGGGTCGAGCACATCGTTGAGGGAGTTTATAACGCCGACGGCAGCGTTGATGCCGTCGGAGGCGTTTTTCCCGTAGGCGGTCAGGTTCATGACGGTGTCCATCGCAAATATCTGCTTCTGCACGGGCTCATCGTTTGTGCAGGCGCACAGCGGCAGGACCATAAAAATACACAGTGCGGATGCAATTATCCTGCGATGATCAAATAAGCGCTTCATATAATTTTTCCTCGGCTGTTTTGATTTGTTTATAGTATAGCATATAAAAAACCAAATGAAAACCGAAATTTTGTGAACGAAAAAGGAGAGGAACACAATAACTATCCGTAAAAAGCGGAAACAAATACAATATATAGTGCGAAACGGAAAAGCACCTGCGTTTACAGAATATTTACAGCAAATATGTCGGATATACGGCTGCCTGTGTTGACATAATTCGACTTCTGTGTTACAATTTGATTACAATCAGTGTTAAACATGGAGAGTGTAAAATGAAAAAACGACTGATAAGCTTAATGCTCGCGGTCATTCTTTGCGTGAGCCTGATGCCGATCTCTGCCGGCGCTGCCGGAATAAGCGGCGCAAAGACGACGACTGCGCTCAACCTCAGGAGCGGCGCGGGCACGAACAAGAGCATAATCATGACCATGCCCAAGGGTGCGGAGGTCATAGTCGGACTTACGCAGAACGGCTGGTGCAAGATCGTTTATAACAACACCGCGGGCTATGCCTCGGCCGAGTATCTTACCACCGTCAGCAAGGTCAGCGGCAATTTCGGCACAGGCACCGTCAGCGGCAGCGATGTCCGCATGAGAAGCGGAGCGGGCACGAATTACTCAGTTATGGGCACATACCAGAAGGGCACGAAGATGTCCGTGGTCGGTGCATCCGGCAACTGGTACGAGGTGAGCTATAACGGCAAGACCGGCTACATAAGCGCCGATTACATGAAGCTGACCGTCGGCAGCACTCAGTCCCAAACTCCCTCGACCGATGCTGCTGATACCTCCGCAGAGGGCTTCAAGGGCTCGGTCATCGGTACAAGCGTCCGCATGAGAAGCCAGCCGAACACGAGCAGTGATGTTTTGGGCTATTACTCAAACGGCGTTACCATGAGCGTTCTCGGATCGGTCAAGGACTGGTACAAGGTATCGTATAACGGCAAGACCGGCTATATCTCCGCACAGTATATGCGCGTTACTCCCGATGAGAGCTTCACCGCAAAAAGCGGCACCGTAAGCGGCGACGCCGTCAGACTGCGCATGGGTCCCGGCAGCGATTTTGCCGTCCTCGGCTCGTATAACAAGAATACGAGCGTAAAGGTCACCGGCAAGACCGGCTCGTGGTACGAGATAAGCGTAAACGGCAAGTACGGCTATATGAGCGCGGACTACATAAAGCTCGGCTCGTCCGTGTCTGAGCCGGATGAAAAGCTCGATAATGTCGGCATTGTCACCGGCAACGGCGTGCGTATGCGCAGCGGTCCGGGTACGAGCTACTCCACCGTCGGCTACTACAATAAGGGCATACAGCTCAAGGTCACCGGCAAGACCGGCAGCTGGTATGCCGTCAGCTATAACGGACTGAGCGGCTATATGAGCGCAGACTATGTCCGCCTGAGCACCGGAAACGATGTTGCCGACCAGATAGTTGCAACTGCAAAGCAGTATCTCGGAACGCCATATGTCTACGGTGGCTATTCTCCGCGAGGCTTTGACTGCTCCGGCTTTATCTACTATCTCTATGGGCAGTACGGTTATCCGCTCATGCGCGGTGCAACGAGCCAGTATAATAATAACGGCGTTTCCGTTGCCAAAAGTGACCTGCGCCCCGGCGACCTTGTGTTCTTCTCCGACAGCGTTGACCCCATCGGTCATGTCGGAATGTACATCGGCGACGGGCAGTTTATCCACGCCTCGTCCGGAAAGGGCTGCGTGTGCATATCCTCGCTGAGCGCCAGCTACTATCTCAACCACTACACCGGCGCAAAACGCATCATAACCTGATAAATCAAAACCTCCGGTCTAAGCCGGAGGTTTTGATTTATCTGTATTTTTGCAGAGCGGTTTTGATTGCGCGGATGATATCCTGAATTATTTTAAGCTCCTGTGTCGAGCAGGCATCGAGCACTGCGCCAATTTCGCTCATGGCGCTGCTGCGCGCGGCGGCTTTCTGCTCAAACAGCAGGTCGTCGGTCTGCACCTCAAGCACCTGTGCGAGCGAGACGAGCACCGGCAGACTCAGCTTAGTGTTTCCGGTCTCGATATGGCTCATGTGCGTTGCGGAAATGCCTATCCTCTCGGCAAGCTCCTCCTGCGACAAGCCGTGAGCCTTCCTCGCTTTTCGTATTCTTTGACCGATCTCGTAGTAATTCATCAAAATTCACCGCTCATATAGTTTAATTACAGTTGAATTATATGAGCAATCATGCTATTCTTTAATAAACTGTGTGGGCTGATTTACGCCTATACAATTAATATTAAAGGAGAAGACGATGAAAAGAAGAATTACTGCACTGCTGCTTTCCGCCGCTATGTGCCTTTCGCTGTGCGCCTGCGGCGAGGAGGAAGCAAAGCTTGCGGTCGGCGAGACCGCATCCACCGATATAGCGGAGTTCACTCTGGAGGATGCACAATTTGCGTACTATTTGAGTAATGTCGTTGACGCAAATTACTTAACTCCGACCGATGAATCAAACATTATGTATGCCGCAAGCACCGGACATTGCTTGGTATCCCTGACATTTACGCTCACAAATATTGATCGCGGCGGTTATCTGAGCTTTTGCGACCGTTTTCCTGAAGACCAATGGAAGCCAAATTTTGTTTTGGAGTACGAAGGCAAGGAATATCCCGTTAACTCCTATACCCTTAATGATAAGGACGGTGAAACATTTTCAATGGAATATGCGGTTACCGTTGATAAAAAAACCGGAGCCTATATCGAACACATTGATACAAGTAACTATTTGCTGCGTGCCGGAAAGACCGTAACCATCAGGGCGGCAGGCGTTGTTGCCGTTGATCCGGAAAACCTGACCGACGGATTTGAGCTGAGCGTAAATGTCCCGAACTCAAGCGGAGAGTACGAGACATTCACATACACCGTTCCCGCAAGAGCATAACGAGAATAAAAAATAAGGGGAAGCTGTTCTCAGCTTCCCCTTGAAATTTTGCTTTTACTTAAAGTATCTTGCCAGCAGGCCCTCGAAAGCCTTGCCATGTCGGGCTTCGTCACGAGCCATCTCGTGAACGGTGTCATGGATAGCGTCGAGATTGTACTGCTTTGCCAGCTTTGCAAGCTCAAACTTGCCTGCGGTCGCGCCGTTCTCGGCGTCAACACGCATCTCAAGGTTCTTCTTGGTGGAGTCGGTCACGACCTCGCCGAGGAGCTCGGCAAACTTTGCGGCGTGCTCAGCCTCCTCATAGGCTGCCTTCTCCCAGTACAGACCGATCTCGGGATAACCCTCGCGGTGTGCAACGCGAGCCATCGCCAGATACATACCGACCTCGGAGCACTCGCCCTCGAAGTTTGCGCGCAGACCGCTGATGATCTCCTCGCGTACTTCCTCGGGAACTGCTTCGCCGAAAACCTTGCCGATGCCGACTACATGCTCGGCAGCCCAGGTCTTTTCCTCTGCCTGCATGGTGAACTTGGAACCGGGGACATTGCAGATGGGGCACTTCTCGGGGGGAGTGTCTCCCTCATGAACATAACCACATACGGGGCATACCCACTTTGCCATAACATTTACCTCCTAATAAGATCACATTTAAATTCACTTTACTTTTTCAAGACTCTTTGTCTTTCTGAGCTTATTATAAAGGCTATGGCAAAAGCAAGCTGTAGCAAATGCTACACTCTACGAATGTTTTTCGAAATTTCACATAGAGCCTCTGCCGCCTCGGTGTCACAGTCGGTGTTCCGTGCAAGGTCGGCAAGGGAGAGCATACCGACGAGTAAACCGTCGCGGCATACCGGCAGCCGCCTTATCTGCGCGTCTGCCATCAGGCGGGCGGCATCGCCGATGCCGGCGTTGTAGCTGACCGTTATAACGCCGCGCGTCATCACATCTCCGGATTTCGTCTCGTCGGTGGACAGACCGTTTGCAACGCAGCGGACGGTTATGTCTCTGTCGGTTATCATGCCTCGCAGATTGCCCCTGTCGTCGCACACCGGCACGGCGCCTATGTTGTACCGTTTTAAAAGCCTCGCCGCCGCGGACACCGGCTCGCTGAGCCCTACGGTTATGATGTGGTCGCTCATAATATCAAAAACCTTCATAAAAAACCCTCCTTGCTTTCATGGTTGACACAGGGAGGGATTTTTATTCCTACATTATATGAAATAAGCGGCGCTCACTCCACAAGCTGCGCGAGCGCGGGACCGGCGGCGTTTCCGAAAAGGCGTATCGCCGCGAGCGCTTCCTGAAGCGTGTTGCCGTTGCATCCGACCTCCAGTATCATGGAGCCGGGGGTGAGGTGCTGGTTGTAACGATATTTTGTCAGCAGTATCGGACGCATGAGGCTCGGATAGCTCCGGCACACCGCATCCTGCAGGTAAACGGCAAGGCTGAGGTTCTGCTGCCAGTTCGGGTGCTCAAGACCGCTGGCATTGCTGCCTATAACGAACATTGCCTGACTTGCGCAAACGCCCTGCTCCGTCGCCGCCGTTTTGTATGTAACGGTGTCCGAGCCGAGCGCGTCGCGGTGCAGGTCGATGACTATTTTTATGCTCGGGTTATCTGCAAGGTATTTTTCTGTCGCCTCGCAGCTTCGGTTATACGAGCCGGTATAGCTGGGGTAGTCAAAAACCTGCGTGTCGTGTATGACATTCAGCCCGTTGGCTTCAAATATTGCGGTCAACTCATTTCCGATGCGGATAACACTGCAGCTTGCGTCGAGCGTGCGGTTGGTGCCGAGATCCTCGTATTTGTCGAGCCCGGCGGGGGAGTATGCCTCGCTTGAATGTGTGTGTATGATAAGTATCTGCGGCTTGCCGCGCTCAAGGCGCAGAGAGCAGCCCTGATCCGCAATGGCGTTAATGTCGATGTCGTAGTCGGTAGAGTTTTTGATGACCATGCCGCCGGATATGGTGGTAGGTATTATGGTCGGCGTGACCGGAGCCTCCGAGACCTCCGGCTCGGGCGTTTCCAACGGAGTCTTGCCGGGATAGGTCACCTCAGGCGCAGACGACGCCGGAGAAACGATGCTCTTGACAATACTGCTTCCGTCAGCCCGCAGATAAACTGCGAACAGATAAAGGCACAGCAGGGC
>CAVHZB010000021.1:0-464 GCA_963640555.1 Phascolarctobacterium succinatutens | reverse complement strand
AGCAGGGCAAGTCCGCCCAGAATTATCGCTTTAAGTTTCTTCAATGCTCAGTCCTCCCGTCTATCTATACATATTGCGGGGGAGAAGAAAATATTTCTGCACTTGTGCAGGCACGGTAAGGCATGCCTTGCACGGCTGCGATGCTGTTGTTATGTAAACCATGAATATTCAAATACGGCGGTGAAAATATGCATTTGACTTGCGGATAAAAGGGCGCATGCAGTCGGTCTCTCGGGATCGGTGTCGAATACGGCGGCATTGAGAAAGTGGAGGCGAAAAGCGGATGTGTCGGCAATCTTTAGGGTATTTCGCAGCTTTCGGTGGGGATTAAGGCGGAATATATGACGGCTTGTATGCGGGAGATCGTAGCGTCTAAAAGCGGTTTTTGTGCCCGTATCGTTTATCCAAAGTACTGAAAAATTGCATATAAAAACAGCGTTTTGGTTTACATAATATTTAAACAT
>CAVHZB010000020.1:2410-27749 GCA_963640555.1 Phascolarctobacterium succinatutens | reverse complement strand
CGAGCCCGGCCTCGTCCTCGGTGTCGGATATGGCGCGGATGCAGTTGAACGGAACATTCATCGCGCTGCAAACATGCGCCGCCGCGGCGGACTCCATATCGCAGCATACAGGGTCAAAGCGCTCGACTATGCTCTCGCGCCCGTCGCTTTCGATGAACTCATCGCCCGTAACCGTTCTGCCGCACAGAAGCCCCTGAGTGCGGCCGACCTCAACTATGTCCTGCGTACAGGCAAAGTCGGGATCTATGGCACTCGGATGGTAGTCGATGATAAGCTGCGGCGAGAGATCGTGATAGACGCAGTCTGTTATCATGATGCACTGGCCTATGTGAACTCCGCCCCTTATCGCTCCGGCAACGCCGGACATGATCACTCTGTCAGCGCCGCAGTCGCGCATAAGCGTCATAGCGCCGAGGGCTGCATTTACCTTTCCGAGTCCGCAGAACACGACGGATACATCATGCCCGCACAAAATGCCGTCGGCTCTCTGCATGCCGTGCAGCGCGATTGCCTTGCCGCCGAGCGCGACCTTATACGGTTCAAATTCCGGCGCGCATGCGCACAGTATTCCAAGCTTCATTCCTCGACCTCCCATGGTAAAGTCACGACTGCGTATTCGTGCCCGACACTCGGCAGGAACTTTTCCGTAATGTCGGCAGTCCTTATCTTCAGCGTAGATGTGTTGATGCACGGATGACAGCCTACATATTCGTCCTTTAAAAGATCTTCATCAATGACAAGATGCACCCTGCCATTATCGTTCATTAGCCCCAGAACGCTCACCGAGCCCGGCGTTATATCCAGAAGCTCCTGCATATGCTCGGATGAACCAAACGACAGCCGCGCCGTGCCTATCTGCTTTGAAAGAAGCTTTGTCTTGAAGGGCTTGTCTCCGGGCATGAGCAGCAGATAAAATTCCGTTTGCTGCCGGTTCGTGAGAAAGAGATTTTTGCATATCTCAGCGCCGAGCGTTTCTTCTATCTCGTGGCAGGCCTCTATCGTGTCGGCGTGCTCATGATCGACCCTGCCGTAGCTTATGCCGAGCCTGTCGAGTGCATCATAGCATTTCTGCTCCTTTGGGAGGCGCTCCGTAAAATTTTCGGGTCTGCCTCCGTAAAGCCGTGATGTTTCCATTTTCTTTTACCTCTTGTCGTACGGCAGTCTGATGCATTTTGCCTACGCTGCCTTGATGAGTTCATCCCCGAA
This sequence comes from Phascolarctobacterium succinatutens, assembly GCA_963640555.1. Classification (GTDB taxonomy): domain Bacteria; phylum Bacillota; class Clostridia; order Oscillospirales; family Oscillospiraceae; genus F23-B02. Next base: position 26,543 of record CAVHZB010000020.1, on the reverse strand, counting down.
GCAGGGATGTCTGCGTTACTGTGCTGTATTTGTTCGGTGATCCAATATCGGATCTCCTGCGCCATTCTGCCCATTATCGCATATTTTGTTCATCCGTGCAACTTGTAAAAGCTTGTGTGCGGGTATATAATTGCTTTGATTTTTTGTTTTTAGAGGCTTTAGCATGAAACTATGCAGCGAGAAAGAGCTTGATATGTCAAAAACCTTCGAATGCGGTCAGTGCTTTCGTTGGAATGCCGGTACGGACGGTGTTTACCGCGGCGTTGTCGCAGGGTATTATGCGGAGGTATCGGCACATGACGGGTCGGTTTACATAACATCAGATGCGCCCGATGAGCTGTGGCTTGAGTACTTTGACCTGTCGACCGACTATGACGCCGTGAGCAGGGACTTTACCGGAGAATATCTGAGAAAATGCACTGAATACGGCAGAGGCATACGCATCCTGCGCCAGGACAGCTGGGAGGCGCTGTGTTCGTTTATCATATCTCAGTGCAATAATATAAGCCGCATTAAGGGCATCGTAGAGCGCCTGTGTGAAAACTTCGGAGATAAGCTGCCAAACGGTGAGTGTTACACATTCCCGAGCGCCGAACGCCTTGCCGTCCTCAAGCCCGAGGACCTGTCCTGCATTCGGGCAGGCTACAGAGCGGAGTATATAATAGCCGCGGCGCAGGCCGTGGAAAGCGGGGAGATAGACCTTGCGGAACTTAGAGCGTGCGATTACCGTCAGGCGATAAAGAAGCTGCGTACCATACGCGGGGTAGGTGAAAAGGTCGCCAACTGCGTTGTGCTGTTCGGACTGTGGCATATGGAGGCGTTTCCCGTAGATGTGTGGATGCGCCGGGCACTCAAGGAAAACTTTCCGCCCGATTTCAAGCCCGAAAGCCTTGGCAAATACGCAGGGCTTGCTCAGCAATACATATTTTATTACGCAAGAAGCATGGGGAGAGAAAAATGAAGTATAAACTGCTTGCCGCCGATATGGACGCGACGGCGTTAAATTCCAAAAAGGAGCTTGCCCCCGCCACGGTCAGAGCGATGGAGCGGGCAATAGCACAGGGTAAAACGGTCGTGTTTTCAACGGGACGCAGTATAAGTCTCGTGAAGCCATATATTGATCTTGTGCATGGCATGCGCTATGCCGTTACCGCCTCGGGAGCCTCGGTGATAGACACCGTGACGGGCGAAAAGCTGCTGTATGAGACCATAGATCCCGAGACGGTAAAATACATTGCCGCACGCGCCGCAGGGTATGTCATGCCGATATTATTCATAGACGATAAAACCTATGGCAGCTCGTGGTGCGTTGATAGCTGCGCGGATTTCGGACTGAGTGCATATGAGCCGATATACCGTTCGCAGATGAACCTTGTGGACGATGCTTTCGCGTTTTTTATGTCCGATCCCAAGCCGGTCGAAAAGCTGAATCTGTTTTTTGCCTCCGACGGTGAGGCGGATGCGGTGTACGAGCAGATAAAAACGCTGCCTGTTCGCTTTACGAGCAAAACCGAGCGCTCGCTTGAGATAAACGCGAGCGGCGTGAGCAAGGCAAAGGGACTGAAAGCGCTTTGTGCAAGGCTGGGGATAGATATGAGCGAGTGTATCGCGATAGGCGATGCCCAGAACGATGAGGAGATGCTCTCTGCCGTCGGATTTAAGGCAGCCATGTCGAACGGAAGCGCACGCGTAAAAGCCATTGCCGATGTTATCGCACCCGATTGCGACAGCGACGGCGTGGCAGCCATAATTGAACAATATTTGCTTGATTAGCTAAGCGAATTATAGTATAATAAACCGATTAGGAGTGAGCGGCATGGATAACAAAATATTAAAACTCAAGCAGTGGATAGACGGCAGCGACAATGTCGTTTTCTTCGGCGGAGCAGGAGTGTCGACCGAAAGCGGTATACCCGACTTTCGCAGTGTTGACGGACTTTATAACCAGCAGTGGAAATACCCGCCCGAAACGATACTCAGCCACTCGTTTTTCGTTAAATATCCGGAGGAGTACTACCGCTTTCACCGCGAAAAGCTCGTAATAGACGGTGTAAAGCCCAATGCCGCGCATTTAAAGCTTGCCGAGCTTGAAAAAATGGGAAAGCTGCGCGCGGTCGTAACTCAGAATATCGACGGGCTGCATCAGGCGGCCGGCAGCAAAAAGGTGCTGGAGCTCCACGGCAGTATCCTGCGGAGCTATTGCAGCCTGTGCGGAAAGCCGTATCCCGCGGATAAGATGAATTATGGGCAGGGCGTGCCGCACTGCACCTGCGGCGGTGTTATAAGACCGGATATCGTTCTGTACGAGGAGCCGCTGGACGAGAAGGTCATAACGGAGGCTGTCCGCGTTATCTCCGAGGCGGAGGTGCTCATCATCGGCGGAACGAGCCTTAATGTGTATCCCGCTGCGGGACTCATTAATTATTACCGCGGAAATAAGCTCGCGCTTGTTAACCTCAGCAGTACGCCTTACGACGATGAGGCGGACCTTGTCATAAACGAAAAGATCGGAAAGGTGTTTAGCCAGCTTTGAGTAGAATAGATGTGATGGGCGTCGGGTTTGACGACCTGACGCGGGATGAAGCGATAGCGCTGTGCAAAAACCTCATTGAGGAGCATCGCGGCGCATATATGGTCACCCCGAATCCGGAGATAGTCATGGCGGCATGGGATAACCCCGAGCTGCACAGTGCGATATGCAATGCAGACCTTGTGATACCCGACGGTATCGGTGTGGTTAAGGCTGCAAGGATCCTCGGTACTCCGCTTAAAGAGCGCCTGCCGGGAATAGAGATAGGTGAGGCTATCCTTGAATATGCCTCAAAAACCAAAAAGAGAGTTTTCCTGCTCGGTGCAAAGCCCGGAGTCGCGGAGCTGGCCGCACAGAAAATGCGGGAGACATATCCGGGGCTCAATATCTGCGGAGTGAACGACGGATATTTTAAGGACGATGCACCGGTCATAGAGAAGATAAACGCCGCAAAGCCCGATTTTCTCATGGTCTGCCTTGGCTTTCCTAAGCAGGAGCTCTGGATGGCGGAGAATGCGCCCAGGCTCGATGTCGGACTTATGGCGGGGCTCGGCGGCTCGATCGATGTTTTTGCCGGCACCGTTCTGCGTGCGCCGGAAAAGTGGCAGAGGATGAACGCCGAGTGGCTTTACCGCTGTATAAAGGAGCCGTGGAGGTTTAAGCGCATAGCCCGTCTGCCGCTGTTTATCTTGAAAGCAATAGGAAAGAGAATAAGGAAGTTTTTCAATGGAAAAGGGTAAGCTCATCGTCTTTGAGGGCATCGACGGCAGCGGCAAATCAGCGAACTATAAGCGTGTGTGCGCCCGCCTTGAGGCAGAGGGCATTAAATACAATCACATAGTTTTCCCGCGTTATGATAACGAGAGCAGCTCGCTCATAAGAATGTACCTCGGCGGCGAATTTGGCTCGGATCCGGCGGATGTAAATGCCTATGCGGCTTCGACCTTCTATGCCGTCGACCGTTTTGCAGCATACCGCACTGACTGGGGGAAAGCGTATAATTCGGGTGAATTTATCCTCTCTGACAGGTATACGACCTCGAATGCCGTACATCAGGGTGCAAAGCTTGCCGACTGTGAGCTCGAGGGCTTTTTCGACTGGCTGTATGATTTTGAATATGTAAAGCTCGGACTTCCGCGCCCCGATCTCGTGATTTATCTCGATGTCGATGTCGAGACCTCGCTCCGCCGAATGAAGCGCCGTCAGGAAAAAACGAACACAACGGCGGATATTCACGAGAAGAATATAACCTATCTTGAAAACTGTCTGCGCGCCGCGAATAAAGCCGCCGATTACTACGGGTGGACGAGGATACCGTTTGAAGCGGACGGAGCCGAGCGCGAGATAGAGGAAAAGCACGAGGAGATATATTCCATCATAAAAAACGCTCTGTGATAAGAGACCCCGCCTCAAACCGAGCAGTGTTTTTCAGCATGCAAAAAGTCAGAGAGCTTTTGCATGCTGTGAGGAGCTCCTGAAGGAGCCCCTCATTAGCCTTGATCAGCAGCCGCAGCCGCAGTCGTTGCTGTTGCCGCAGCCGCAGCTTCCGCCGCAGTTGCCGCAGCCGAAGAAGAGGATGATGAGTATGAGAATTATCCAGATGCAGCTGTTGTTATTATTGCAGAACATATATATGACCTTTCCCCGCGCTTTAAATTCCGCAGCTCGGTCCGGCGCGGCGGACTTACGACACGAAATTATCCGTTAGTATCGCAGCAGCGCTGCGTCTGTGATATATTATGCCGCTAAGGCAAATCAGGTTACAATCGGCAAAGGAGACTTCTATGGCTGATAAGAACAAGAATTTTGAAGAGCTCTTCGGCAAGAGCGATGACGACAAAACAAAGAAAATGAAAACCGCACCCAAAAGCAAGCCGCAGCAGCCTAAAAAGGCGGCTGCACCGGCGAAAAAATCCGGAAACGGCGGCAGCGAGGTGAAGAGCGGCTTTGGCGGAGGAATGCTGTATTTCCTGTTTGTCATAAGCGTGAGCGTCATTCTTGCCTGCCTTGCATGGGCGGCGGCGACCGATGTTCTGGGCTTTAAATCGTCGGACACCGTTGCGCAGATAACTCTTGATAAGGACAGCTTCACCTATAAAGAGGTAGAGGTCACGGATGACGACGGCAATACAAAGACTCAGAAGGTGCATTATGCCGATATGAGCTATGTCGCCGACCAGCTTAAGGAGCAGGGCATCATAAAATACAAGTGGCTGTTTCGTATTTTCGGCGCCGTATACAATGCAGATGAGAAGATAGACCCCGGTACCTACGAGCTCAAGGCTGTTTACGACTACAAGGCGCTTGTAAAGAAAATGACCTCCGGCTCCGGCGCAATGGTCACAAAAAAGATAACCTTCCCGGAAGGCTATACCATGCGCCAGATATTCAAAAAGCTTGATTCCGAGGGCGTTTGTGATTATGACGAGCTGATGGATGCGGCAGCCAATGCGACATTTAACTATACATTCCTTGAGGGAACCGAAAAGGGAGACGCCTCCCGTCTGGAGGGCTTCCTGTTCCCCGATACCTACGAGTTTTACGAGGGAATGCCCGCAGCAACGGCTATAAACAAGCTGCTGGAGGGCTTCCACTATAAGCTGACCGCCGAAATGCTCGAATGGCAGCAGGAAAGCGGCTACACCATGCGCGAGATAATAACCATCGCGTCCATGATAGAGAAGGAAGCTGCCAACGATACCGAGCGCTATACCATAGCGTCCGTTATCTACAACCGCCTTGACAAGGACTGGGCGCTTCAGATAGACTCGACGACTTTGTATGAATATCCCGATCACGAGGGCGCGCCCACGGCTGAGATGCTGTCTAAGGACAGTCCCTATAACACCCGTATCAGCAAGGGACTTCCTCCGTCTCCCATATGCAGTCCGGGTATAGTTTCCATTAAAGCTGCGCTCAAGCCGGACAGCACGAATTACATGTACTATGCTCTGAATACGGAGACCGGCTCACACGAGTTCTTCACTTCTGCCGATGCGTTCAACGCCTTTGTAGCAACTCAGAAGTATGACTGACAGAAAACCGGAACTGCTTGCACCGGCAGGAGACATGGAGCGTCTTGAAATGGCGCTCCACTACGGTGCCGATGCCGTGTACCTTGCGGGAAAACGCTTCGGAATGCGCGCCTCGGCGGGAAACTTTTCGATGGAGGAGCTTGCACTGGCGTGCGCGCTTGCACATGAAAACGGCGCCGCGGTGCATCTTACCTGCAACACACTCCCGCGCGAGGATGAGCTGAAGGCACTGCCTGACTTCCTGCGCGAGGCAGAAAATGCGGGAGTTGACGCGTTCATAATCGCCGACCTCGGCGTTATGAAGCTGGCAGAGCACTATGCGCCGTCCGTTCAGCGCCATGTGAGCACTCAGCTCGGCGTTATAAACAGCGCAGCGGCAAATGTTCTTTACAGCATGGGTGCGAGCAGGGTAGTGCTTGCGCGCGAGACCCCGATGAAGGACATCTTTGAGATACGCGCCAACACACCGAAGGAGCTTGAGATCGAGGCCTTTGTGCACGGAGCCATGTGCGTTTCATTTTCGGGACGCTGCCTGCTGTCAAATTACCTTACCGGCAGGGATGCCAATCGCGGCGCCTGTGCTCAGCCGTGCCGCTGGAGGTACAGACTCGTTGAGGAAAAGCGCCCCGGCGAATACTTCGATATAACCGAGGATAAGGGGACATATATAATGAACTCGCGCGATATGTGCATGATAGAGCATATACCCGAGCTCATGGATGCCGGAGTTTCAAGCTTCAAGATAGAGGGCAGAATGAAGTCGGCATACTATGCCGCTGCGGTCACGAACGCGTATCGCCATGCTATCGACTGCGCCGCCGCGGGGAAACTTCTGCCGCAGGTGTGGATAGATGAGGTCAATAAGCTCAGTCACCGCCCGTATTGCACCGGCTTTTATTACGGCGACCCCGGTCAGCATTATGCCGAGACAAGCTATTATTCCGATGCGGAGGTTTGCGCGGTCGTTGAAGAGTGCGATAAAGACGGCAATGCGGTTCTGACCCAGCGCAACAGATTCTGCACAGGCGATAAGCTTGAGCTCATGACAAATGATGCCGAGCCAGTGCCGTTCACGGCAGGGTATATGGAAAATGCAGACGGCGAGGAGATAAGCTCAACGCCGCATGCAATGATGAAATTCAAGATGAAGTTGCCGTCACCGTGCGGCAGACTGTCAATAATAAGAAGACTGAAATAGTAAAAGAGGAGAAGAGATATGAAAGCATACGGAGTAAATGAGCTCAGAGAAATGTTTCTGAGCTTTTTCGAGAGCAAGGGTCATCTGCGCCTTCCGAGCTTTTCGCTGGTGCCGCAGAACGATAAATCCATCCTGCTCATAAACGCTGGCATGACCCCGATGAAGCCTTGGTTCAAGGGAGAGCAGATACCTCCGAGAAAGCGCGTGTGCACCTGCCAGAAGTGTATCCGCACCGGCGACATCGACAATGTCGGTCACACCGCGCGCCACGGTACCTATTTTGAGATGCTCGGCAACTTCTCCTTCGGCGATTACTTCAAGCACGAGGCCATCGCATGGAGCTGGGAGTTTTTAACGAGCGAGCAGTGGGTCGGGCTCGATCCCGACAGGCTTTATCCCTCGGTATACCTCGACGATGACGAGGCGTGGAACATCTGGCACGATGAGGTCGGCATCCCCGCCGAGCGGATATTCCGCTTCGGCAAGGAGGATAACTTCTGGGAGCACGGCGCCGGTCCCTGCGGTCCCTGCTCGGAGATATACTACGACCGCGGCGAGGAGTACGGCTGCGGCAAGCCGGACTGCACCGTCGGCTGCGACTGCGATCGCTATATCGAGGTCTGGAACAATGTTTTCTCGCAGTTTGATAACGACGGACACGGCAATTATACGGAGCTCAGCCAGAAAAACATCGACACCGGCATGGGACTTGAGCGTCTTGCCGTCGTGTGCCAGGGCGTAAACTCGCTGTTTGATGTCGATACCGTTATGAACATCACCCGCAGGGTATCCGAGCTCACCGGCGCGCACTACGGGCAGAGCGAAAAGCGCGATGTTTCTCTGCGCGTTATCACCGACCATATCCGCAGTGCGGCCTTTATGATATGCGACGGTATCCTGCCGTCGAACGAGGGCAGGGGCTATGTTCTGCGCCGTCTGCTCAGAAGAGCCGCACGCCACGGCAAGCTCCTCGGCGTAAACGAACCGTTCCTGTACAAGGTCATCGACACCGTTATACACGAAAACGAGTGTCAGTACCCAGAGCTGCGCGAAAAGCAGGATTATATAACCCGTGTTGTTCAGAGCGAGGAGGCAAGCTTTGCAAAGACGATAGATGCCGGCATGCAGATATTCTCCGGCATATTGCAGGAGCATAAGGCAAAGGGGGAGAGCGTTTTCTCCGGAGCCGATGCGTTCAAGCTCTATGATACCTACGGTTTTCCCGTGGATATGACCGCCGAAATGCTTGCCGATGAGGGCATGAGTGTCAATATGGACGAGTTCAGGGCTCTCATGGAGGAGCAGCGTGTCCGCGCCCGCGAGGCGAGAAAGGCTCTCGGAGACCTCGGCTGGGAGGGCATCGACTTCGGACTGGACGCAACGCCCACGGAGTTTACCGGCTATGATAAGCTCAGCGACACAGCAACGGTACTTGCCATCGTAAACGGTGATGAGCTCGCAGGCGAGATAAGTGAGGGCTGCGAGGGCATAATCGTTCTGGACAAGACCCCGTTCTATGCCGAAATGGGCGGTCAGCTTGCCGACAGAGGCGAGATAGGCTTCAGCCTTGAGGATATAGAAAACGGGCAGCTCACAAGATTCATCGTAAACAATGTCAAAAAGGATAAGGGCAACAAGTACCTGCACTACGGCGTTGTGGAGTCCGGCTCCATCTCCGTCGGCGAGGAGGTCGTTGCCAATGTCGATCCCGAGCGCCGCAGAGCCGTTTCCCGCGCACACTCGGCAACGCACCTGCTGCACGCCGCACTGCGGAAGGTACTCGGCGACCATGTGCATCAGGCGGGATCGCTCGTGGATGTCGATGAGCTGCGCTTTGACTTTACGCATTTCAGCGCCCTCAGCGGCAAGGAGATAGCCGCCGTCGAGGATGCGGTCAACGATGCCATCCTTGAGGGCATGGATATAAGTGTTCGGGAAATGAGCCTCGAGGCCGCCAAGGAAAGCGGCGCAACGGCGCTGTTCGGCGAAAAGTACGGTGATGTCGTCCGCGTAGTCAAAATGGGCGATTTCAGCACCGAGCTGTGCGGCGGTACTCACCTTGATAATACCGCAAAGGTCGGCATGTTCCACATAACCGGTGAGTATTCCGTTGCAAGCGGCGTCCGCAGGATAGAGGCAGTGACCGGCAGGCGGTATCTTGAAATGGCAAAGCGCTCTTACCTCACCGTCGCCCGTGCCGCCGAAAGCCTCAAGGCAAAGCCGAGCGAGCTGCTCGCAAAGGCAGAGGGATTTGTCAGCGAGGTAAAAAGCCTGCGCCAGAAGGTGGACAAAATGAAGGACAAGATGCTCGCCTCCGATGTGGAGCGGTTCCTCTTTGCCGCAAAAAAGATCGGCGACTTCCATGTACTCACGGCAACCCGCACGGATCTTGACGCAAACGACCTCAGAAAGATCGGTGATTTCCTGCGTGACCGCGATCCGAAGATAGTTGCCGTTCTCGCGACCGCGACCGAGTCAAAGGTCACCTTCACCGCAAGCTGCGGCAAGGACGCCGTGGCAGCCGGTATAAAGGCTGGCGATATAGTCCGCGCCGTCTCCGCAGTCGCCGGAGGCAAGGGCGGCGGTAAGCCCGACTCCGCCATGGGCGGCGGCACTGATGTTCTCAAAATGGATAATGCCCTTGCTGTAGTTGACGATCTTGTTGCGGAAAAGCTCGGAATTTAAAAAGGAGATACTGATATGAACGACTGTTTGTTTTGCAAAATAATCGCGGGTGAAATACCCTCGACCAAGGTATACGAGGACGATGCCGTGTTCGCGTTCCGCGATATAAACCCGCAGGCTCCGGTGCATGTGCTGGTCCTGCCGAAGCGGCATATCTGCTGCGCCGATGAGATAAACGGGGAAAACTCCGCCAATGTCGCACGGTGCTTTGAGGCGATCGCGAAGATAGCAAAAAGCGAGGGGCTCACGAATGGCTACCGCGTTGTGAATAACTGCGGCGAGGACGGCGGACAGACCGTCAGACACCTGCATTTCCACCTCCTCGGCGGCAAAAAGCTGCCCGAGGGTATGGCATAAACATTTGATATTACAAAAAAGCAGCAGCTTGCTGCTTTTTTGCGCATACGGAAGGAACGGGAATGAGAGGTATACGCAAGCTTGCCATAGCGTGCACCGGCTATTGTGCGGCGATTTTTGCATCTCATTATGTCATGTCGCGTCCGCAGCTCGGCTCGGCACTGGCACTGTGTATTATTATCGCACTGTCCGCGCTGCTTACCAAGGGTAATATGCGAAGGCGAATTATCATATTCGCCGTTGCAGCGGCGGTTGGCTTTGCACACTATGAGTGGCACTGCATCCGGACTATAGACAAATGCGACAGTCTTGCCGGCACGGAGGCACAGCTTACTGCTCGCGTGACCGATTATCCGGACAGACGCAGCAGGGTAACTCTTATCTATGTAAAGGTGACCGGTTCGCAGTATCCGAATGTAGATGCGCTGCTGTTTGATTATTCCGACGAGGAGCCCGAGCTTCGTCCCGGAGACGAGATAAGCCTCACGGCAAAGCTCACGAGCGCCGCCGAGCGCTACGGCGAGGATACCGACTCCAGCATCTCAAAGGGCATCTACCTGTGCGGCAGCGTTTCCGGAGAGATAGAACGAACCGGACGGTGGAGCGGCGCATTTTTATACTTTCCCATGTATATCGGCAACGCTCTGCATAATCAGATAGGCAGACTTTTTCCGGATGATGTTTCGCATTTTATGAAGGCGCTTTTGGCGGGCTACAAGGGCGATTATTATAACGATGACAGGCTGTATTCCGCGATGAATGTGGCCGGACTTGCACATGTCGTAGCCGTTTCGGGAATGCATGTTGCGTTTCTCGTCGGCGTGCTTCAGAGCATTATGGGAAAGACCAGACGCTCGGGAGTGATCTGCATCGCACTGGTCTGGGTGTTTGTCATAATGGTCGGGCTGCCGCCGTCGGCGGTAAGGGCTGGAATAATGATAAGCATGGTGCTGCTCGCACCGATAGCCGGCCGGATAAACGACAGAGCAACGATGCTGTCCCTTGCACTGGCGCTCATTCTGCTCGCAAATCCGTTTGCGGCGGGAAGTGTTGCGCTTCAGCTGTCCTTCGGCGCAGTAGCCGGAATGTTCCTGTTTGCGCAGCGGCTATATGTTAAAATGAACGAAAAGCTGAGCGCTCCGAAGCCCTTGGAGCGTGTCGGCAGCTATATTACCGCAACGCTGTCAAGCTCGCTTGCCGTAACGGTGTTCACGGTGCCTCTCGTAGCGGTGCACTTCGGATATGTAACGCTGCTTGCCCCGATAATGAACATCCTCTGCCTCTGGGCAATATCGGTACTGTTTACCGGAGGCTTCCTTGTATGTGCCGTAGGACTGATATCCGCTTCGGCAGCCATGCTTCCTGCGGGACTGCTCGCGTATCTTGTCCGCTATATCGCCGCAGTGGTAGAATATGCGGCAAAGCTTCCGTTTGCCGCGGTGTATACGGAAAACGGATATGTGCTTGCGTGGCTGATCGCCTCGTATGCAATATTTGCTGCGTGTGCAGCCGTAAGGCGAAGGCACAGACTGACATACTTGGTCCCTTCAGCCGCATGCCTTGTGCTGCTGATGCTCGTTTTTGTGCGTACCGATGCGGATATGCGCGCCGATGCCGGAACGGTAAGCGTTATGAGCGTCGGCAACGGTCAGTGCATTGCGGTAACGCAGCAGGACAGCTGCGTCGTGATAGACTGCGGAAGCCACGGAGTTATCACGAACGCGGGTAATATGCTATCGGCATATCTTCACTCAAAGGGACATAACGATGTTGACTGTCTCATACTGACGCATCTGCATACGGATCACGCCTCAGGAGCTGTGCGGCTGATGGACCTTATGCGCGTTAAAACTCTTGTCCTGCCGGACAACGCACAGGACACGAGCGCGGACGGTATGCTTGAGAAGCTCCTCGCCGCAGCGGATGAAAACGGCACTCGCGTAGTTTACATAACACAGGATTCCGAATTGACTGCCGGCGAGATAAAGCTCAATGTTTTTGAGAGCTCCGAGCGCGGCAAGCGCAACGAGAGCGGGATCATGTTAACCGCGACCATCGGTGAATATGACATGCTCGTGACAGGTGATGTTGAAATGAGCGTTGAGAGGGAGCTTGTTTCAAAGCATGAGCTATCCGGAACGGAGCTCCTCATCGTACCGCATCACGGTTCAAAATATTCATGCAGCGACGAGCTTCTAAACGCGGCTTCTCCGGAGACTGCCGTTGTATCCACGGGATATAATAACTATGGGCATCCTTCGGACGAAACGCTTGAGCGGCTCAGCCGTCACGGTATAGAAGCACTTCGTACCGACGAGCTCGGCAGGATCATCATTCATATTACGGCAGGTGATTAAATGGCAAAGAGATCGAAAAACGAGGAAAAATTCAATTACAGCGAAAGTGTGCGCAAGCTCAAAGCGCAGGGACCCGAGAGACTTTATCTCATATGGGGACCCGAGGACTATCTTGCCGAGCGCTTTTTCGAGGAAATAAAGAAGCAGTGCATTACGAGCGATGCCGACGACTTCAGCTATCGTCGTATCGGAGAGCGTGAGCTAACGGCGCTCAGCCTGCGCGAGGCGGTGGACAGCGTGCCTTTTTTGTCGGAGCGCAGCCTTGTCGAGATCCGCGGAGCGGATATAAACAAGCTCAAGGAAGCCGACGAGATATCGGCGATACTATCGGACATACCGGAATACTGTACGGTGGTATTTATGGCGCCCGTAGGCTTTGAACCGGATAAGCGCCTTAAGCTGTACAAAGCCATAGCAAAGCTCGGCAGCGATATCTGCGTAAATGCGCAAAGCGGCGATATGCTCATAAAATGGATAATAAAGCGTTTTGCTGCGGCGGGCAAGGGCATAGAGCTCAATGCCGTGCAGAGGCTTATAAATGTAAGCGGCGGGCTTATGAACGGACTCATTCCGGAGATAAATAAGATCGCATCCTATGTGAAAACGGACAGAGTTACGGAAGCCGATGTAAATGCCGTTGCCCATCACATACCCGAGGCTGTCGTTTTTGACATGACGGAGGCGCTGGCAAATGGCGAGAACAATGCCGCGATGCGCCTGCTCGGAGAGCTTCTGGCAGATAAGAATAACGAGCCGACGATGATACTCGCGATGGTCGGCAACCAGATGCGGCGAATGTATGCTGCGCGCGTAGCGATCGACTATGATCTCGGCAAGGATTACCTTATGAAAACGCTCGCACTCAAATATGATTTCATAGCAAGCCGGCTTTTGGCGGCATCCCGCCGGTTCTCGACACGGCAGATAAAATATGCCGTCAGGCTGTGTGCGGAGACCGACTATGCCATGAAAAGCACAAAAACCGACCCCACCGAGCTTTTAAAGGACTGCGTGATGCGCATAGCGTCGGGTGAGACCGGTGCATAGCGTATCCGAGGTCATAGTGGTGGAGGGACGGTACGATAAGAATACTCTTTCCCAGATAGTCGATGCGACCATAATCGAGACCTCCGGCTTCGGTGTGTTTAACGACAGGGAAAAGCAGCAGCTTCTGCGTGCTCTTGCCCGGAAGCGCGGACTTATCATATTCACCGATCCCGACGGTGCGGGGCTCGTCATAAGAAATTTCATAAAGGGATGCGTTGACCCAAAGCTCGTGAAAAACGCCTATATCCCCGAAATAGAGGGTAAGGAACGCCGCAAGGCAAGACCCTCGCGCGAGGGGAAGCTCGGCGTCGAGGGCATGAGCGAGGAGATAATAATGCGCGCGCTAAGACAGGCGGGAGCGACGATAGACGGGCAGAGCAGGGAGCAGGGTGACAAGATCACCGCTGCCGATATGTACGCCAAGGGGCTTACCGGAGCGGCAGGCAGCGCCGCGAAAAGAACGGCTTTTCTCAAGAAAGCGGGTCTCCCGCGTAAAATGACGGCTCAGGCGCTTTTGCAGGTTATAAACGCCCTGATGAGCCGGGAGGAGTTCCTCTCGGAAGAGTTTTAAAAACAGTGGCAATATACGACATATTGTGTTATAATCACTTATCAGTAATATAACTTGGAGGATAAACATATGAAATGCCCGTTTTGCGGATTTCTTGAAAGTAAGGTCATAGACTCCCGTCCCGCCGAGGAGGGAACGACCATACGCCGCCGCAGAGAATGTCTGGCCTGCCAGAAGCGCTTCACTACATACGAGACCATCGAGCATCTGCCGCTGGTCGTCGTAAAGCGCGACGGATCCCGCCAGCAGTTTGACAGGGTCAAGCTCATAAACGGTATGGTGCGCGCCTGCGAAAAGCGTCCGGTAACGCTCTCCCAGCTTGAAAAGATTGCCGACGAGATAGAACAGGAGCTCCAGAGCTCGCTTGAGCGCGAGATCAGCACCGTTGACATAGGCGAAATGGTAATGAAGCGCATAAAGGCGGTCGACGAGGTCGCATATGTCCGCTTTGCCTCCGTTTACCGCAGCTTTAAGGACATAAACACATTTATGGATGAGCTCACAAAGCTTCTCAGCGATAAGTGATCAGAAAATACTTCCGACGCTAATCCGCTCCATGGTCATGAGTGAGTTGAGAGTTTCCGTCAAAAGCCCATAGGAGCCTGCCGCAGCGCCGGTATCCTCGGCGTAAATATCGGCTTTTAGCTGAAAAAACGCCTCGGTCGTCGAGTTTATCTCACTGTGGCGTATAAAGATATGCGTGTAGCCGTCAAGCGAAAGCCAGTGCCCGGCGGCAGCGTCTATCTGCCGCTTGGCGCTGACAAAGTCACAGGCAAGAGCGCTTTCGTAGGCCTGCGTTACCTCATCCGTCAGGGAGAGAACCATCCGCTCGGTTATTCGGATGTTTATCAGAACTCCGGCAAACAGCAAAACAAGAAGCGCTCCGGCAGAGATCTCCTTTTTCATACTATCCCTCCATTGTCTGGCAGAAAACGCTTCCGCTGTCGGACAGCGTGAGAATATACACATCCTCCGCGCCGGATATGCTCCGGCGTTTGAGCTCGTTTACGAGCCATCGCCTGTCCCGCCCGAGCAGACGGAGGTTGTTGTCAAGTATTCTGCCGTCGTTTATAATTATGTGCGCATAGCTCTCGCCTTGAGCCGCGGTACCGGTCTGACCGCTGCCTTTGGGTATGATGCTGAGCTGGCCGTTCGTTTCAAGCACAGCGTAAGCTATCTGACTTGCGTCGCTTTGACCCTGAGCGCGCAGCTCCTGCATGAGCTCATCGAGCGTAAAACGGTTGCGCTGCATTTTTTTGCGGTCTATTTTGCCGTTTCTTATTATTATCTCGGGTTTCCCGTAAATAAACTTGCGGAGCCTTATGCATTTCATGTTAAGCCCTGCGATCATTATCTCAAGGCAGAACATGATCACTATCGGTACAAGCCCGTTTAAAAGAGGTATGCCGATATCCTGCAGCGGCGTTGCGGCAAGATCCGCAATGAGCGCCGCTACTATGAACTCGGAGATCTCAAGCTCTCCGAGCTGACGCTTGCCCATCAGCCGCATCGAAACGAGTATCGCAAAATAAAGTATTACGGTGCGGATAAATATAATTGCCAAATATATCGCCTCCGCTTGTATTTTTACCTGCAAGGGCGCGAATTATCAGGAAAGGATGAATAACGATGAAGATCATTGTTGACAGCCGCGAAAAAATAAGTGCGCTTGCCGCCTCAATGATAGCAGAGCACGCTGAAAAGGCTCCCGGCTGTGCGATGGCGTTTGCCTCCGGGCGAACTACAAAATATGTTTACGATGCCTTGGCTGAGCAAAACTGCGAGGCTCTGAGCAGGTGCAGTGCGTTTACGGTCTGCGATTATGTCGGACTCGACGCGGGAGACGAGCGCTCGTGTGCGTTTCGCCTCAATGAGGAGCTGTACTCAAAAGTTGGAATAACGGATGTACACACGCCCACACCGGAAAACGCCGCCGAGTTTGACGCTCAGATCGAGCAGCACGGCGGTATAGAGCTTGCCGTGCTCGGCATCGGAACGAACGGACACATAGGCTTTAACGAGCCTGCAACGCCGTACGATTCCTACACGCATATCGTTAAGCTCACAGACAGGACGAAGGCGAGAAAAGCCGAGCGCTTCGGCGGGGAGGAAAATGTGCCGGACAGCGCCGTTACTATGGGACTCAAGACCATATGTGAGTCAAAAAATGTGATACTTGTTGCATTCGGCAAGGAAAAGACCGAGATCATCCACGAGCTTGTCTACGGCAAGACCTCGACCTATGTACCTGCCGCCATGCTTCAGATGCATATGAATATGACGCTTCTGCTCGACAGCGACGCTGCGGCAAAGCTTTAAGCCAAAGGAGAGAACAATGGGTAAATATTTCGGAACTGACGGATTTCGCGGTGAGGCAAATGTCGGTCTGACCGTTATGCACGCCTTTGAGATAGGCAGGTACCTCGGCTGGTACTACGGCAGGGATAAAAAGGCGAGAGTTGTTATCGGAAAGGATACACGCCGCTCAAGCTATATGCTGGAGTCCGCCCTGTGCGCGGGACTCACCGCGTCCGGTGCGGATGCGTATCTTCTTCATGTAACGACAACGCCGAGCGTCTCGTATGTTGCGCGTTCGGATGATTTCGACTGCGGCATAATGATCTCCGCAAGCCATAACCCCTACTATGATAACGGTATAAAGCTCATAAACGGCAAGGGCGAAAAGATGGGTGATGAGGTCCTTGATGCTATTGAGGAGTATATAGACAGGGCAGCTGCCGGTGAAAAGGATCCTCTCCCTTATGCAACGGGAGAGAAGATCGGCAGAACGGTCGATTATTCCGCCGGCAGAAACCGCTACATCGGCTTTCTCATCTCTCTTGCAACGCGCTCGTACAAGGGCAAAAAGGTAGGTCTTGACTGCGCAAACGGCTCGACATGGATGATGGCAAAAAGCGTTTTTGATGCACTGGGTGCCGATACATATGTCATCTCCAATAATCCCGACGGCATCAACATCAATGTAAACTGCGGCTCCACCCATATTGAGCAGATGCAGAAATTTGTCCTTGATAACAGGCTCGATGTCGGCTTTGCGTTCGACGGCGATGCCGACCGATGCCTTGCCGTGGACGAAAAGGGCGGCATAATAACCGGTGACCATATTCTGTATGTCTGCGGCAAGTACATGCGTGACAGCGGCATAATGGGAGAAAAGAAGATAGTCACCACCGTTATGAGCAACATGGGCCTTTACAAGGCGCTCGACGCCATTGGCATCGGCTATGAAAAAACGGCGGTCGGCGATAAGTATGTCGCGGAGAATATGCGGGCAAACGGCTATATCCTCGGCGGCGAGCAGTCGGGGCATATCATTTTCGGACGCCTTGCCAATTCCGGCGACGGCATACTCACCGCCATAAAGATAATGGAAGCCATGTGCGAGAGCAAGCAGCCGCTTTCTGCCCTTGCGGCACCGGTGGTCATGTATCCGCAGCTTCTTAAAAATGTCGTCGTTACCGATAAGGATGAAACGCTTGAGTGCGCCGAGGTAAAGAAGGCTGTTTCTGAGATGGAGCAGCAGCTCGGCGACGAAGGACGCATACTGCTCCGTAAGAGCGGCACCGAACCTGTCCTGCGCGTTATGGCAGAGGCAAAAAGCGATGAATTGTGCGAAAGGTGCGTTGACTACATAATAGATGCCATGCGTAAAAGCGGCAGACTTATCAAGGTGAAGTGAAATGTACACTATAAACGACCTGCTCGATCTGAGCAAGACTATAGCAGCGGAGCTTTTCAAGGATAAGACCTATCCGTGGGAGGCGCTTGCGGATATAAGCGATTTTATAATAAAGCTCGGCAGCACTCTGCCTGAGGATGAGTATGAAAAGCGCGGCGAAAATGTCTGGATCGCGCGCGATGCAAGGGTTTTCCCGTCGGCGTACATCGGTTCGCCCTGCATCATAGACCACGGTGCGGAGGTGCGCCACTGCGCATTTATCCGCTCCGCTGCGATAGTCGGCAAAAATGCTGTTGTCGGCAATTCCACCGAGCTGAAAAATGTCGTTTTGTTCGACGGAGTGCAGACTCCGCACTATAACTATGTCGGAGACTCGATACTTGGGTATAAGGCGCATATGGGCGCAGGCTCCATAACCTCAAATGTCAAGAGTGATAAAACGCTCGTCGTCATAAAAAACGGCGATGAGCTCATTCCTACCGGACGAAAAAAGGTCGGAGCGATACTCGGTGACAATGTCGAGATCGGCTGCAACAGTGTTCTCAATCCCGGTACCGTTCTCGGACGCAGAGCGAGCGTATACCCGACCTCATGCGTGCGCGGGGTAGTGCCGGAGGACGGGATATATAAAAGCAAGGACGATATTGTCATAAGAAAATAAGAAAAACCCGCCGCGGCGGGTTTTTCAAATTATACGAGATCCCTGTATTCCTCGCAGTCATGCGCATTGTCGGGCGGGAAAAATTCCTCGACAGGGAAGCGGATGCGGCCGAACATCGTGCAGGGATCATCCTCGGATGAGCCGACGCATTCCTTGTCGGGCAGGCAGTAATCGTAAGCGGGGATAAGAAGCTGCGTTGAGCGCTCGAGGCGGATCATCGAAAACTGTCCCAGCGTTACATATACATGGCGCGTACCGCCCGTGACGGAGATCTCCTCACCGAACGAGTCGAGTATCGCCTGCGGAATATCGCGCTGGTCAATGCCCGGATCGGGAAGTGCAGTCTCGGCAAGCGACATATGCAGCGCGATGGGATCCACCGCGTCTACCACGGCATAGGGCATGCTGTCAGATGCACCCGGTATGCAGCAGTCGTCGGAGGAATAGCTTCTGACCCTGCCCTCCGATCCGAAGAGCATAACGCGCTTATCAAACACCGCAAGACCCGTAAAGCTCTGACTTGCGGGAAATGTTTCGCCGCTTATCTTATAAAAGTAGGTCACATCCACCGTGTAGTAGCCGCGGTTTAAGCATATCTCGCTTACAGTGACCTCACAGTGCAGAAGCTGCGCGCATTTGGGACGCACGCTGAACGCGCTCTCTATGTACGGAAGAGAGCTTGCGGTGGGGTACACCCGCAGATCCTCAACGCAATCCTTGTCGCGGCAGGAATCCATTATCTTTCTTGTGCTGATGCAAACGGCCTCTTTGATGCAGTCATTATCGTTGACCGGACCGGGCGCGACCCTGTCTGCCATAAATATACCTCCCAGAACGAGATTGAAGAAAAACTTCAGTACAGTCTATGCCGGGGACATAAAAATGTGAAGATAATTGGATTTACAAAAATAAAAGTATGTATTATTATAGGTACAGTTAGAAAGGAGACAGTAAAATGGACAGACGAATTTTGCTGATACTCATAGCTGCGGAGGTGCTCATACTCTTTGCAATGCTCCTTGCAGACTTCGGCGTTATATCCACGGGCTCACCGCCGCTGTCTCCCAAGGGCATCATATCGCATATAACCGCCGTCGTTGTTCTTGTCATATGTGTAAGGGCTTATAAAAGGAGAGAGTGATATTTATGGAGAGACTGGGATTTATCCATGAAAAGCTTGATATCAAGATCCTTATACTTTTTATACTGCGCCGTCTTCCCGGCATGACCGCACCCATTGATCTTCAGGACCTTACACAGCAGTGTGATGAGGGCTTCGGTTACTTTGAGTATTCCGACTGCCTTGCCGAGCTCACGGAGAGCGGGCTTGTAAACGAGGATGAAAACGGGCTGAGCATCAGTAAACGCGGCGCAAACGCTGTGGATGCGGTTGAAAGCAGCCTGCCGTATTCCGTCCGTAAGAGAGCGGAAAAGATAATCGCGCCTGAGGCCGAGCGCCGCCGCAGGCTTGAAATGATAACCGCACAGCACAGAATGCGCGAGAGCGGGTGCTTTGTGACGCTTGCCATGTCCGACGGTAAGGGAGAGATAATAAGGCTCAATATCCTTTCCTCGGGTGAGGAGCAGGCACTTAGAATAGAAGAGAACTTTCGCGACAGGGCGGAGAGCATATACTGCAAAATAATAGAGCTTCTCGATAAGCGTGACTGAGTAAAAAAGCGACAGACGGGAGATATTTCTCCCGTCAGCTTTTTGTTATATATATTTTACAGACAAACCACAGGAGGAATATGATGGAAATTAAAATTCCGGACGGATACAAAAGTATCCTCAGCGTTTACGACACTCAGAAGGCGATAAGTCTTTTGAAGCGGCTGTTCGAGGACAGGCTCGCCGCACTTTTAAATCTCTACCGCGTATCGGCGCCCCTGTTCGTTGACTCTAATTCCGGACTTAACGATAATCTGAACGGTTATGAGCGTCCCGTATCTTTTGATATTCTTCGCTCGGAGACCACCGCTCAGGTGGTGCAGTCGCTTGCAAAGTGGAAGCGCCTTGCGCTCAAGCGCTATAATTTCTTCCCCGGCAAGGGACTTTATACAGACATGGATGCCATCCGCCGCGATGAGGATGAGCTTGACAACCTGCACTCGGTGTATGTTGACCAGTGGGACTGGGAGAAGGTCATTCTTTCGGAAAACCGCAATATAGATTATCTCAAGCTTACCGTTATGGACATAGTAAAGGCCCTGTGCGACACGCAGGATACCATGCAGGCGATATATCCGCAGCTCCAGTGCCTGCCGAAGCTTGAGAGAAATGTCAGCTTCGTCACCGCTCAGGAGCTTGAGGATATGTACCCCGATATGACCGCAAAGCAGCGCGAAAATGCGTTCACGCGTGAGCACAAAACGGTGTTTATCATCGGCATCGGCGGTGCGCTCAGATCCGGAAAGCCGCATGACGGCAGAGCCCCCGACTACGACGATTGGTCACTAAACGGCGATATACTGTTCTGGTGCGATTGGCTCGACTGCGCCATTGAGATATCCTCCATGGGCATCCGTGTCGATCCCAAATCGCTCGACAGACAGCTCCGACTTGCCGGATGCGACGACAGAAGGCAGCTTCCGTACCACAAAATGCTTTTAAACGGCGAGCTGCCTCTGACCATCGGCGGCGGTATCGGTCAGTCGCGCGTATCCATGCTCCTGCTCGGCAAGGCTCATATAGGCGAGGTACAGGTATCCATCTGGGATAAGCACACAGAGGATGTGTGCACCGAGAAAGGAGTCATGCTGCTGTAAGGCGGTGCATAAGCTTGCATAGGTGTTTTTATGGATATTATTGAACTTATAAAAGTAATGATCCTCGGCATAGTCGAGGGCATAACGGAGTGGCTGCCCATCTCCAGCACCGGTCATATGCTGCTGGTAGATGAGTTTATCCACATGGATGTAACTCCCGAGTTTAAGGAGCTGTTCCTGTATGTCATCCAACTCGGCGCCATTGCAGCCGTCATCATCCTGTTCTGGGACAAAATGTGGCCATTTCAGAGCAAAAAGGAAAACGGTACGGTAATAAAAAAAGACACATTTATCATGTGGATCAAGGTCGTCATTGCCTGCATCCCCGGCTTTGCGGCATATCTCGTCCTCGACTTTGTCGATAACTGCTATGTAGTCGCCGCAGCGCTGATTGTTTACGGTATCGCGTTTATCGTGATAGAAAACTGGAACAAGGGACGCACTCCGCGAGTGAACACGCTTGAGGAGATATCCTATAGGGACGCCTTTCTTATAGGACTTTTTCAGGCTCTGTCAATTATCCCCGGAACATCCCGCAGCGGCTCTACCATAATCGGAGGACTCATCATCGGCGTATCGCGTGTTGCGGCAGCGGAATTTACATTCTTCCTTGCGGTACCCGTTATGGTCGGCGTTTCGCTTTTGAAGCTGCTTGCATTCGGCTTTAGCTTCACAAGTGCCGAGCTGATGACGCTTGCCGTCGGATGTATAGTTGCGTTTGCCGTGTCCGTCGTTGTTATAAAGTTTCTTATGAGCTACATAAAGCGAAGGGACTTCAAGGTGTTCGGATGGTACCGCATCATCCTCGGTGTTGTTGTCATTGCATATTTTCTGCTCAAGTAAATCTTTATAAGCGGTAAATCACCCAATAAAGCTTCAGCGCAGAGAGACACGATGTGCTCTCTGCGCTGTTTTGCTTGAATAAGGCGATCATGTATGGTAAAATATGAGTAAAGCATTAGAAAAAATCAAATATCAGGAGGAAACTATATGCATTATGAGATAATGGGAGGCGCTTTTCCCATAGTCGTCTGCCACCTTGCCGACGGCGAGAAGATGATAACCGAAAGCGGCTCCATGGTCTGGATGAGCCCCAATATGCAGATGGAAACTATAGGCGGCGGACTCGGGAAGATGTTCTCCAAGGCATTTTCAGGCGAGAGCATGTTCCAGAATATCTACACGGCGAGAGGAAACGGCATGATCACCTTCGGCTCAAGCTTTCCCGGACAGATAAAGCCGATCGCTATCCGTCCCGGACAGGATATGATCCTGCAAAAAAGCTCGTTTCTCGCGGCGGAGCCGGGCGTTGAGCTGTCGATACATTTCAATAAAAAGCTCGGAGCGGGACTTTTCGGCGGCGAGGGCTTTATTATGCAGCGCCTGAGCGGCAGCGGTATGGCATTTGCCGAGATAGACGGCGAGCTTGTTGAGTATGATCTCGAACCCGGACAGCAGATAGTTGTTGATACCGGCAATGTTGCGGGCTTTAGTGCCGGAGTGCAGATGGAGATCCGTCAGGTGCCGGGGCTCAAAAACAAGCTCCTCGGCGGTGAGGGGCTGTTCAACACCGTGCTCACCGGTCCCGGACGCATATGGCTCCAGACAATGCCCATCAGCAGCGTGGCCTATGCCATCCGCCCGTTTATTCCTACAGGCAACGGGTAAGCTGAAGAGCATTTGTGTATTTCTTCATGCGTGCCGCGGCGTACACCATGATGATGAGCTCAGTTATCGGCATAGCCAGCCACAGAGAGTCGGCACCAGTCAAAGCCGGGAGAATGAGTATCAGAGTGCCGCTTATCACAAGCCCTCTCGCCACCGAAACGATAAACGCGGCTTTAGGCTGCATGATCGCCTGAAAATAGTAGGTCGAGAAAATGTTGAACGGCAATATCAGAAACGACAGGGCATAGGTGCGTATGATAGCGGGAGCCATGCTCAGTATCTCCGGAGTCGGGCTCATGAAGATGCGGATATAGAGATTTGGGCAGGCCATGCTGAGAGCCGTCCAGAATACTCCGAAGACTGCGGTAGTTACCAGTGCAAGACGCAGCGTCTGCCTTATGCGGGAACCGCTTCCCGCACCAAAGTTCATTGAAATGATAGGCTGAGATGCCTGCCCTACGCTGTATGCGCAGCACTGCACGAAGGTGCTGATATTTATGATCGGTCCGTATATCGCAAGGGCGTTTGAGCCGAGGTATTTCATTATCTGGCGGTTAAACAGCACGGTGAGTATGCCCATGGCGACATCTATGAAAAATGTGGAAAATCCGGTGACGGAGATCCTGCACAGCTTATAAAACAGTCCGTCCGGCTTTATCAGGCGCAGAGTGCTGCTTGACTTGAAAAAGTGCGTGAGCATCACGGTAAAGGATATGGCGGAGCCTATTGCAGTGGCAAGTCCCGCACCGTACACGCCCATATCACAGGTGAATACGAAGAAATAGTCGCCGAAAATGTTAAATATTCCGCCGGTCAGAACTCCGAAGGCTGCAAGCCCGGGATCGTTGTCGTTGCGCAGGAATGCCGCCAGCATTTGATTAAAGAGGAACAGCGGAAACACATATTTTATCGGCTGCATATATCTCTGCGCCAGAACGAGCAGCGTCTCGTTGGCACCGAAAAACATGAGTATCGGACGCTCGAAAAGCACTATGCCTAACCACGCAAGAGCGGACAGTATAACGGAGCCGGTCACGGCTGCCGTGAAGTACTGATTTTCCGCACCGTCACCGTTTCCGGTTCCGCCGCGCTTTGTGCTGAATATAACGCTGCCGCCGATGCCCATAAGCAGACCGAGACTGTATATGATATTCCATACCGGTGCGACCACAGCCAATGCTGCCGTACCGTCAGGTCCCTGATACTGCCCGACCATTGCCATATCTACAACTCCGTATATGCAGGAGATCAGAGAACTGCCGAACGCTGCCGACAGGTATTTGAAGTAAAGAGCTTTAATTTTGCCGCCTAAGAGATCCATTGTATATTCCTCCTTATATTTGGAGAGACGATAACAGAAAAGCCGGACAAGGAACAGGCATTCCAGCCTGCGCCTTATCCGGCTGTTGTTTCTCCGAACAACTCGCCCTCCGAGCGAACGGCACGCATTTTACCATAAGCTCAAAGACTTGTCAAGCACTGATATCCGAAAAAGAGCGCTTTTGACATGTTAAAGGATTTTCGTGCGTATCCGACCTCGCGATTTGTGCTTATTC
>CAVHZB010000020.1:0-2400 GCA_963640555.1 Phascolarctobacterium succinatutens | reverse complement strand
GCACAGATAATTTGCTACAATTCACGGCGAATGAGGCGTCGTCTGCGAGCACCGCAGTCGGAGCCTATATTTTTTTTGGAGGCGTATGTCCTGTGGACACGAAAACAGACATAGAGGGAAAAGCGGTGCTCCGCGGTGAGCTGGCTCTGCTGCTGGCGGTCGTTATAAATAGCTTCGGTGTGGTACTGATGCTTTATTCGGGTGCCGGCATTTCGGCGATCTCCAGCGTGCCGTTTGCCTTTTCGGAGGTGCTGCCTGCGCTCTCGCTCGGAACATGGACATATATATTTCAGGGACTGCTTGTCCTGAGCCTGATGGTATTGCGGCACCGTTTTGTGATACAGTATCTCGGAAGCTTTGTTGTGGGCTTCATTTTCGGTGAGCTACTGGATGTCCATGAGCTGTGGATCGGTATACTGCCGGACGGACTGTGGTGGCGTGTGCTGTATTTTGCAGTCAGCTATATGCTCATCAGCTTCGGTATCGCACTGTCAAATCGCTGCCACCTGCCAATTATACCGACCGATCTTTTTCCGCGCGAGCTGTCTAACATCATCGGTGTGAGCTATCCCAAGGTGAAAATTATATTCGATGTGACCTGTCTTGCTGTCACTGCAGGTATGACGATACTCTTTCTGGGGCACCTTGACGGACTTGGCATCGGCACGATCTTAGCGGCCTTCACCACAGGAAAAGCAGTGGGACTGATAGGCGATGAGCTCGATCGCCACATTCTCTTTGAATCCTTTCTCTCACCGAAGCAAGCGCATTGACAGAAGTGACGCTTGCCCGTAAAACGAGCGAGAAAGGCAAATACTTCCAGCAGATGGATTTAACGCAAACCATTGATAAACAAAGAAAATCCCGCAGTTTCAACGACTGCGGGATTTGTTATATGTTGTGAAAGAGCGTCGTAATGATACGAAAGCCATTGGAAAAACGCTAAAATGATAACCGCCAGCAGGGTGCTATCCACTGGCGGTTCGTTGCCTCATTTCACATATTTCTGCTCGATTGCCACGCCGCATTTGAATTCGACCACAATGCCGTCGTTCCTGATGTGTATCCTGTCGGCAAGCATTTTCATGGTCGTGCCATCTGCCGTGGTGAGCGTATCACCTTGCATCGTTCGTTCTATGAAGGTGTTGAGCCACATCCTGACCTCGGCATATTTGGCTGCGGTTCAGATTAAAAGAGGGATTATCCATGTGTATCCCGTTATGATCGACCAAAGAATCAGGCGCTCGTTTTCCGGCCTGTATATTTGAGGCAATTCACAGTCCGCCTCCACCTTTGTTCCCGCCAAACTCGCAACCGTGTGTATGGTCATGTCCATAATACCATCTCCCATAGCGATACCCATAATGCGGAGGGCAATTTGCACAGTCACCGGTACAGCGTCCGTGGTGAGACTGGCTTTTCTTTCCCAAAAGACTGCCAACCGCAAGTGCCAAGCCAAGTTTTGAGAAGAACCCGAGATCTGGCTCGTCTTGCTCTGACACTTCAAAGTCAACATCATTGTCTATGGAGATATCTTCAAAATCATTATCTGTAAATACAGACACATGGTTGCGTCTTGCTACAAGTTCAAGGACATCATCGGCTGCTGAACCCCAAAGGTCTTCTAACTGCTCCTGCGTAAAGGTGCATTTTGCAGATTTCAGTAGTTCATTCATAGCTGATATATCGCAGCAGCCGGAAAGGTCATAAATTTCATCTGCTGTGAACTGAACGCCAAAGGCAACAGCCTTCTTAATGAGCCGGGATGCCGCCTTCTCATCCATATACTCCTGCGCGACCTCAGAGACTTCGGCGGATGCACCAAACGAGGTCAATGAGGACATCTTCTTGATCTGCGTGCTGGTTGCCCAGTCATAAAATTTCTCATAATAGGAGACCCAATCCATTCATCAATCACGCCCTACCAATGATTTTGGGAGTTTCCTCCACAGGCTGTGGAACTAAAAAACTCATGTGATGCTCAATAGAACATATTATGCCTCTCAATTTGCGCCTGAGTTTTCGCATGGAACAAAAAAGTCTCGCCTCGTTTCAAGGTACGATCCTCCGTCCGGCAGAACTTTTTCGTGTTTGTTCCATTCAGTTTTACAAGGCAGTAAACATATACATGGAAATCATCCGCTGCATACGGACCATGTTTTTCAATCGGGTCTTTGCCCCTTTTTGATGCGCCTTCGGGAAGCACCTTGCTCACAGGATTCTCGGAGGAATCATCCGAGACAATCAATCCATCATCCACACCTTCGTCAACGTTGGCTCATGATCTAGAAGCCATTTTCCTGCATGGTCTCAATATCTAAGTTCAGTGTTCTGACATTACTGGGAATGCCCATCTCATTCAGCCGTCTGCAGAGCTCGACGCGGGAGATGGGATGTGCT
>CAVHZB010000019.1:605-25529 GCA_963640555.1 Phascolarctobacterium succinatutens | reverse complement strand
CCATGAAAAAGATACTCGTACTTGAAGACGAACCGAATATCCGCAGTTTTGTGGTAATTAACCTCCGCCGCAACGGATATGAGCCTATCGAAGCCGAAAACGGCATGACCGCGCTCAGCCTGCTTGAGAAAAATCCTGACATAAGTCTGGCGCTTCTTGATGTCATGCTGCCCGATATCGACGGCTTTGAGGTCTGCCGGCGCATCCGCGCCTCAGGCTCCAAGATCGGCATAATCATGCTCACCGCGAAAAGTCAGGAGATCGACAAGGTCACGGGACTCATGACCGGTGCCGACGATTATGTCACCAAGCCCTTCTCCCCCGCAGAGCTCACCGCAAGAGTGGACGCTCTCGTAAGGCGGCTCGGCAACGACGCCGGCGATAAGCCCAGCTATGAAATATCCAGCGGTCCTTTTCTGCTCAACACCCGCAACCGCACCTTGGAAAAAGACTGCAAGCGCTTGAAGCTCACACAGATAGAATATCTGCTGATGAAGCTTTTTATGGAGAACCCGGGAAAGGCCATGTCTCGAGAGGACATTCTCAAGGCGGTGTGGGGCGAGGACTTCTCGGGCGAATTAAAAACCGTTGATGTAAACATTCGCCGTCTGCGTATCAAAATCGAGGCTGATCCGACCGAGCCTGAGTATCTCACCACCGTGTGGGGCTTCGGCTACAAGTGGGGTTATTGATAATCTATCCCTTGGAAGTGTTAAATGTTTTTTAAAAACCTAAAATGGCAGCTGCTTGCATCGAGCATAGCGGCAGTCATACTTATCGCGTGCCTTATCGTGCTCTTAGCACACGGTCTTATCGCTCCGGCTATCATAATAGCGGTCATAATAGGCGCATACATAATATTCGTCAATGTCTGGTTTCATCACTTTGTGTCTCAGCCGATAAAAGCGCTTTCGGAAAACGCAAAGAATATTGCCGGCGGAAGCTACGGCGCACAGGTGCCGTCGGTCGGCGATAACGAGATCGGCAGACTCACCGACGACATAAACCGTATGTCCGCAAAAATCGCCCGCTCGGACAAGGCGACCTCGGAGTTTATATCACAGATATCGCACGAGCTGCGCACTCCGCTCACCGCCATACTCGGGTGGAGTGAAACGCTGCAATACGACCCCGCCGTCAAGGGAGACTCTCTGCGCGGCGTCAAGATAATTTCAAAGGAAGCGGAAAGGCTGACCGGTATGGTGGCCGATCTTTTGGAGTTTACCCGTATTCAAGACGGTCGGTTCAACCTCCGCATCGAGCTTGTTGACATCGCAGCCGAGCTGGAGGATTCGCTGTATACCTACGGGAACCTTATGAGTGAGGCGGGCATCGAGGTCAGCTACATACCTCCGGAGTACGATATCCCGCTCATTTCCGGCGACCCCGAGCGCCTGAAGCAGGTGTTTTTGAACCTGCTGGATAACGCCGCAAAGCACGGCGGCGACGGCGGCAAGGCGGAGGTCTCGCTGTCGCTTGAAAATGACAGCGTTGTGATCTGCATCCGCGATCACGGGCACGGCATCCCCGAAAACGAGCTTCCGTTCGTTAAAAACAGATTCTACAAGGGCAGCTCTAAAAACCGCGGCAGCGGCATCGGTCTGGCCGTTTGCGACGAGATAGTAACGCGTCACGGCGGAAAGCTCGACATTTCCAATGCCGAGGGCGGCGGCTGCCTTGCAAAAATAATCCTGCCGATTTCGGAAAACTGAGGTAGATAAATGTCAGATAAAGATAACAGCTCAACGGCGTTCAAGACCTCCATCGGAGGTCAGGCGCTCATAGAGGGCATAATGATGCTCGGTCCCGGCAAGCGTGCTGTCGTATGCCGAGGCTCGGGCGAAATGGTTGAAAAGGTAGAGCAGGTCATTCCTCTCAAGGAAAGATCCCCCGTGCTCGCGCTTCCGCTTATCCGCGGAGTCGCGGCGTTTATATCCTCGATGATAAACGGTGTTAAGGCGCTTTCGTTCTCCGCCGAGCAGCTTCCCGAGGATATGCAGGAGGAGCCGGATAAGATAGACCAGTGGATAGAAAACCACTTCTCCGACGAAACCGCCCAAAAGCTCATCATCGGCATAGCTGTCGTACTGGGCATTGCGCTTTCGCTTTTCCTGTTTCTCTTCCTGCCTACATTTATAGTAGGTCTGTTCCCCGCCGTGAAATCCGATTTTTACTGGCGCACTCTGATTGAGGGTATCCTCAAGCTCGTCATATTCTTTGTTTATCTGATATTGTGTTCAAAAATGAAGGATATGAAGCGCCTGTTTTCATACCACGGTGCCGAACACAAAACGATATTCTGCTATGAAAAGGGTCTGCCGCTGACGGTGGAAAATGTCCGCCCGCAGCCGAGGCTGCACCCAAGATGCGGAACGAGCTTTATTTTCGTCGTTATTATAATAAGTATACTCGCCGGCTCGTTTATCCATGTTTCTGACACTCTGCTGAGGATGGCGCTGAAGTTTCTCATGCTCCCGCTCATAGTCGGCGTGAGCTATGAGTTGAACCGCTGGGTCGGACGGCACGACAATATATGCTCAAAGATCCTCTCGTGGCCGGGCAAGCAGTTCCAGCGCATAACCACGAACGAGCCCGACGACGATATGATAGAGTGCGCAATACGCGCGCTTGAGCTCGTCATCCCCGAAGAAAAAGGCAGCGATGCCTGGTAAGGACCATGGAAAATGCCAAAGACATACAATGATATTTACTTTTCGGTGAGGAATATGCTCAGGGAAAAGGGCGTTGAAGCCTACAGCCTTGAGGCTCGCATCCTCCTTGCCGCGGCAGCCGGAAAAACAACGGAGCAGCTTATGCGCGATATGTATCTCTACACCTCTACCGAGATAGAGCAGCGTGCTGCCGATATGATACGGCGCCGCTTAGACGGTGAACCGCTTGCATATATCTCCGGCTCGTGGGAGTTTTACGGCTTGCCCATGACGGTAACTCCGGATGTTCTCATCCCCCGCATGGATACGGAGATACTCGTTGATGCCGCCATAGAAGCCATAAAGGGCTTCGGCATGAAAGGCAGAGTGCTCGACCTGTGCTGCGGAAGCGGCTGTATTGCCTGCGCACTGGCGCATGAGCTGCCGGCTGCGAGAGTAGTCGCGGCGGATATAAGTCCCTCGGCGCTTGAGGTGTGCCGGAAGAACATTAAGGACAACAAGCTCACATCGCGGATAATCCCTATGAACGCCGATGCTACCACATGGCCGCCAATGAGCATCGGAAGCTTTGATGTCATCGTGTCGAACCCTCCGTACATCCCCTCGTTTGAGCTCATAGAGCTTGACTGCTCAGTGCGTGATTATGAGCCGATGACAGCGCTCGACGGCGGCGAGGACGGGCTTGATTTCTACAGGGCAATAATAAAATACTGGACGATAACGATGCGTCCTAACGGGCTTATGATGTTCGAGGTCGGCGAGGGTCAGGCCGAGGATGTCGGTCGGATGCTGCTGCACGCGGGATTCGTTTCGGTGGATACCCGCAAGGACACTCTCGGCTTTGACCGCGTTGTTATCGGTAAATGGAAAAACGAATTTTGACTATACATGAGGTGAACTAAATGGCAGAAAAGAAAAAGGCTCCCATCTCGACTCACTCGCAGGCAAGCGACAAGAAAAAGGCGCTTGAGACCTGCATTGCACAGATAGAAAAAAACTACGGCAAGGGCGCCATAATGCGTCTGGGCGACGATATTCCGGTGAATGTCGAGGCTCTTTCCACGGGCTCACTCTCGCTTGACCTTGCCCTCGGCATAGGCGGCGTTCCCAAGGGAAGGATAATCGAGATCTACGGTCCGGAGGCATCGGGCAAAACTACGCTTGCCCTGCATGTCGTCGCCGCGGCTCAGAAGGCCGGAGGCGAGGCGGCATACATAGATGTCGAGCATGCACTCGAGCCGGCATATGCACGCGCGCTCGGCGTTGACATAGACAGTCTGCTCATCTCCCAGCCGGACACCGGTGAGCAGGCGCTCGACATAACCGAGAGTCTTGTTCGTTCAAGCGCGGTCGATGTCGTCGTAGTCGACTCCGTTGCGGCACTTATCCCCCGCATTGAGCTTGAGGGCGAAATGGGCGACTCCGTCGTCGGTGCTCTGGCAAGACTTATGTCGCAGGCAATGCGCCGTCTTGCCGGCTGCATCTCGAAAAACGGCTGCACGGTCATATTCATAAACCAGCTTCGCCAGAAGATCGGCGTTATGTACGGCAACCCAGAGACCACCCCCGGCGGTCTTGCGCTTAAGTACTACGCCTCCGTTCGCATAGATGTCCGCCGCATCGAGACCCTCAAGGTCGGCGGCGAAATGATAGGCAACCGCACGAGAGCCAAGGTCATAAAAAACAAGTGCGCTCCCCCGTTCAAGGAGGCGGAGTTTGACATCATGTACGGTGAGGGCATATCAAAGGTCGGCGAAATAGTCGATCTCGGTGTTAAGCTTGAGATAATCGACAAGGCCGGTGCATGGTTCACCGTGGGCGAGCAGCGTATTCAGGGCAGAGACGCCGTGAAGGAATACCTGCTTTCAAATCCCGAGATATGCGCGAATATTGAGCAGCAGATACGCGATAATGCCTACAAGCTCATGGCTCCGCAGGCGCGCAAGGCCGCTCAGGCAGCCGGACGCGCGGTGGATATAAGCGCGGATGATTTTGAAGGCTGAGCAAAGTGCGGCTTTGTGAAATAAAGCAGACCTCTCCGGAGCGATTCACGCTCGTTTTCGACGATGCTTCGGAGCTCAAGACAACTCTGGGGATAATTACCGAGCGCTTCCTGCACTCCGGAATGGAGCTGAGCGGTCAGGCTTATAGCGAGCTTGTGTGCGCATCCGCTCTGTCGCTTGCCAAGGCCCGCGCGCTGAGGATAATCAATTCACGCCCCATGTCCCGTGAGGAAATGCGCAGGCGGCTCGTTGAAAAGGGCGAAGCTCCCGAAAATGCCGAGTCATGCGCCGACTGGCTGTGCGAAATGGGGCTCATTAACGATGAGCAATATGCCGGCAGCGTAGTGCGGCATTATGCCGCCAAGGGTTACGGACAGACTCGCATAAAGCAGGAGCTCCGCCGGCACGGCGTACCGCGCGAAATGTGGGACCCTGCCCTTGAGCAGATGCCGGAGCAGGACGAATACCTTGCGCGCTTCCTGCGCACAAGGCTTACCGATCCGACCGATCGGGCTCAGGTTAAAAAGGTCTCCGACGCTCTTTTCCGGCGCGGTTACTCGTGGGAGCAGATAAGAAGCGCCCTAAACGAATTTGATACTCAAGGTGAACTCTGATGGACAAAACTGTTGCCCTAATATCTTTGGGCTGCGCAAAAAACCTCGTAAACAGCGAGCAGATGCTGTATCTGCTCAGCGAGGCAGGCTATGCGCTCGCCCCTTCTCCGGACGGTGCGGATGCCGTCATTATAAACACCTGCGGCTTTATTGACGCGGCAAAAAGTGAAGCGATAGACACCATTCTCGAAATGGCACAGCTCAAGTCGGAGGGCAGACTCGGCAAGATAATCGTCACCGGCTGCCTCACCGAACGCTATCGCGCCGCCGTCACCGAGGAGCTCCCCGAGGTGGACGCCATACTCGGCGTCGGCAGCTTCGGCGATATAGTTCCGGCGGTGGACGCGGTATTCGCTGAAAAGCCGGTGAGCCTTTTTGCCGACAACAGCGCACCGGTGGACGAGATACCGCGCGTTGTGAGTACCGGTCCGTCGTGGGCTTATCTGAGGATAGCGGAGGGCTGCGATAATTTCTGTGCCTTCTGTGCGATACCGTTTATCCGCGGCAGATACCGCTCCAGAGAAATGGAAAATGTCCTTGAGGAAGCGCGTGATCTTGCAAGCCACGGAGTTAAGGAGATCATCGTTATCGCTCAGGATATCACGCGCTACGGCACCGACATTTACGGCAAGCGCTCACTCGCGGAGCTGTGCCGCAAAATAGCGGAGATAGACGGCATTGAGTGGATCAGGCTGCACTACACCTATCCCGACCAGTTTGACGATGAGCTCATCGACGAGATAGCGTCTAACCCTAAAATAGTAAAGTATCTGGATATTCCTATCCAGCACATAAACAACAAAATTCTCAAAACAATGAACCGGCACGGTACCGGAGACGACATCCGTCGGCTTTTCAGAACGCTGCGGCAGCGCATACCCGGTCTGGTGCTGCGAACAAGCCTCATAGCCGGTCTGCCCGGCGAGGGCGAGGCGGAGTTCGAGGAACTGTGCGAATTTCTGCGCGAGGCCAAGATCGAGCGCGCCGGCGTTTTCCCATTCTCTCCCGAGGAGGGCACTCCCGCAGCAAGCATGGAGCACTGCGAGCCTGAGGAGGCTCAGCGGCGTGCCGAGCTCATCATGGACATTCAGGCACGCATAATGGACGACTTTGCGGCATCGCTTATAGGTCGGACGCTTCCGGTCATATGCATCGAGCGCGGCGGAGACGGGCAATGGACAGGCAGGAGCTGCTATGATTCACCCGATATAGACGGGCTTGTATATTTCAGCGGCAAAGGCGGCGAGGGTGAGATAGTACCCGTGCGCATAACCGCGGTTTCCGATGACGGAAACCTTATCGGCGAGGAGGAATGATCATGAACACACCCAATAAGATAACGATAGGCAGGATAATTCTTGTTCCGATTTTCATGCTGCTTTTGTATACAGGTCTCCCGTACTGGGCGCTTGCGGTTTACATAATTGCATGTCTGAGTGACCTCGTCGACGGCAGGATCGCGAGAAAGTACAATCTCGTGACCGATTTCGGCAAGTTTATGGACCCGCTGGCGGATAAAATGCTCGTGCTTGCCGCAATGTGCTATTTTGTTGAGGTAGGGCTCATGCCCGGCTGGGTGGTGGCACTCGTGCTGCTTCGCGAGTTCGGCGTTTCCGGTCTGAGGCTGCTCGCGGTCGAGCAGGGCATCGTGATCGCCGCGGCATGGTCAGGCAAGATAAAGACCGGAGTTACCATGGTCGCTCTCGGTATACTTATAATCGCAACACAGCCGTGGTTCCCCGCACCGGAGACCGTATCCGTTGTATGCTGGGTGCTGATACTCATTACCACGCTGTACTCCGGCACTGAATACTTCGTCAAAAACATCGGTGTTTTCAAGCACTGCGCTTGACATACCGAATACTCGATGGTAATATTCTATTGGCGCTGAACGGAAGAAGTACTTCTCCCCTGCCCGCTCAGAGAGGCTTTGACATTGGCTGAGATCATTGCTGCGGGAAAGCGAAGGAAATGCGTCCGGGAGCCTCGGAGGAGGAAATGCCTCCGCGTAAGACCGCGTTAAGGTCCCTTTGAGCTACAAAAGAGAGTGGAACCGCGTAAAACTACGCCTCTCATGGGTAAATCCATGGGAGGCTTTATTATTTTCAAAGGAGCAGAACATGAAGCTTTATAATTCCGCGACAAGAAAAAAAGAGGACTTCGTCCCCAATCATCCCGATATAGTTAAAATGTACACCTGCGGTCCTACGGTGTATCACTATGCGCACATCGGAAACCTCAGATCGTACATCATGGAGGACATTCTCGAAAAGCATCTGCGCTATGTCGGCTATAATGTCAAGCGCGTCATGAACATCACCGATGTCGGTCATCTCACCAGCGATGCCGATGAGGGCGAGGATAAGATGCTCAAGGGCGCAAAGCGCGAGCATAAGTCCGTAATGGACATTGCAAGGTTTTACACCGACGCATTTTTCTCCGACTGCGCAAAGCTCAACATAAAGACCCCCGATGTGGTCGAGCCGGCTACCAACTGCATCGACGAGTATATAAAGATAATCACAAAGCTCATGGACACCGGCTATGCCTACTTTGCCGGCGGCAATGTGTATTTCGACACCTCCAGGCTTGAGCGCTACTATATTTTCAACGACTTCAACGCCGATGATCTCGATATCGGTGTGCGCGAGGGTGTCGAGGAGGATACGAACAAGCGCAATAAAAACGACTTCGTTCTGTGGTTTACCAAATCCAAGTTTGAAGATCAGGCACTCAAGTGGGACTCTCCGTGGGGAGTGGGCTACCCCGGCTGGCACATCGAATGCTCCGGCATATCAATGAAGCACCTCGGCGATGATCTCGACATTCACTGCGGCGGTATAGACAACGCCTTCCCGCATCACACCAATGAGATCGCACAGTCGGAATCCTACCTCGGGCACAAGTGGTGCAGCTATTGGATGCATGTCATGCACCTGAATACAAACTCCGGCAAGATGAGCAAGTCAAAGGGCGAATTTCTCACCGTTTCGCTGCTTGAGGAGAAGGGCTATGACCCGCTTGCTTACCGTCTGTTCTGCTTACAGAGCCACTACCGCAAATCGCTCGTTTTCTCGTGGGAGAATCTCGACAATGCGCAGGGCACCTACAACAAGCTCATTAACCGCATTGCCGCGCTCAAGCCCGCCGGAGAACCTGTGGACGAAGCTGCCTTCAGCGCTCTCAAGGCAAAATTCGTTGCTGCGCTCGATAATGACCTGAACACCTCGCTTGCGGTGACTGCGCTGTACGATGTGCTCAAGTATGACACCAACGACGACACAAAGCTCGCCGCCATTGCGGATTTTGACAGGGTGCTGAGCCTTAGCCTTATCGAAAGGGCAAACGCCCGTCGCGAGGAGCTTAAAAAGCAGTCCGTTTCCGGCTGTGCGGAGTTTACCGTTATATCCGAAAGCGGTGAGGCTGATACAGCCGTTGAGGAGCTTCTCAAGGCCCGTGCAGCGGCGAAGAAGGCAAAAGATTTCGCTGAGGCCGACCGCATCCGCGATGAGCTGAAGGCTCAGGGGATCGAGGTCACCGATATTCCAAACGGCGCAAAGTGGAAGAAAATATGATATGAAAACTAATAACGGCAGGTCGATGACCTGCCGTTATTTTCTTATGCTGTCTTATGCTTTCTCAGGCTGTCATATACGAACAATATCACCGCCGTCCATGTGAAAACAAATGTTATCGCACTCGTTTTTGTGAACGCCTCGTGGTATATTAGAACGCCGATGAGGAGCTGAAGTGTAGGGTTAATATACATAAGTATGCCCGATGTGGTGATGGATGTTCTCTTTATTCCCTTTGCAAAGAGCATGAGCGGTATTGAGGTGACAGGTCCAGTTGCCGCGAGCAGCAGCATTTCGGATGCGCTGAGCGAGGCAAATGTTGTAAAGCCGGAAAGCTGCGCATATATTATGAATGCGATCGCTATTGGCAGAACGGCTGCCGTTTCTATGCACATGGATGTTTCGCTGTCGGCGCTCACGCCCTTTTTGATCGCACTGTACAGTGCAAAGGTCACGGCTATGATGATCGCAATGTAAGGAACGGCACCATAGCTTACGACCGAAATGCTCACGCCGATCAGAGCAAGCGCCGCGCTCAGCCATTGCAGTGCGCTCAGCTTTTCCTTGAAAAATATTGCGCCGATAAGCACCGAAAACAGAGGATTTATATAATAGGCGAGGCTCGATTCAAGTATTCTGTTCGTTGCGACGGCGAAGATATAAACTCCCCAGTTGGATGCTATGAGCAGACCGCACAGGATAAATCTGCGGCACTCGGTCTTGTCACGGACTATTCTTTTCAGTTCTACGCCGTGCTTTTTGATAAGCACGGCGGCAAAGCAGAACAGAAATGAAAAAACTATTCGCTGTGCGAGAACATATGCGGAGTTTACACCGGCGAGCAGCTTCCAAAACACCGGAAGCAGTCCCCAGAGGATATAGCATCCGAGAACATTCAGGGACGGTTTGTTCATTTGCAATTACATCTCCATATCGGGATACAGCGGGAAGCGCGAGCATATATCGAGCACCTGCTGCTTTACATCGCCCACGGCTGATTCGCCCTCGTTTATAATGCGCACGATCATTCTGCCTATCTCGCGCATCTCGGTCTCTCCCATGCCGCGGGTAGTAACGGCGGGTGTGCCGAAGCGCATACCGCTCGTGAGCTTCACCGACTGCGTGTCAAACGGTATGGAGTTTTTATTTGCGGTTATATGAGCCTTGTCGAGAAGCTCCTGAACCTCGTTTCCGGTGTGTCCAAGACTCATGGTATCAGCCAGCATGAGGTGATTATCCGTTCCGCCGGACACAAGGCGGATCCCGCCCTCGGCAAGCGTCTGTGCAAGCACGACGGCATTATTTACGGTCTGACGCTGATACTGCTTAAACTCGGAGCTCATCGCCTCCTTCAGGCACACAGCCTTGCCGGCTATGATATGCATGAGCGGTCCGCCCTGAGTTCCGGGGAAAACCGCGCTGTTTATCTTCTTTTTGAGCTCGTCCTTGCAGAGTATTATCGCCCCGCGCGGACCTCTGAGTGTCTTGTGAGTCGTACTGGTGACTACATCGGCATACGGCACGGGGCTCGGATGCACTCCGGCAGCAACAAGCCCGCCGATATGCGCCATATCGACCATGAGATATGCGCCGACCTCGTCGGCTATCTCACGCATTTTCTTGAAGTCTATGATACGCGAATATGCACTTGCTCCGGCAATTATGAGCTTGGGCTTGCATTCGCCGGCCGTCTGCATCGCCTTTTCGTAATCTATAGTCTCGGTCTGAGGGTCAACGCCATAGAAGCAGGCATTAAAATACTTACCGGATATCGAAGCCTTCGAGCCGTGGGTCAGATGACCGCCGTGGCTCAGATCCATGCCGAGAATGGTATCGCCCGGCTTTAAAAGTGCAAGGTACACCGCCGTATTCGCCTGTGAGCCGGAGTGGGGCTGCACATTCGCGTGCTCGGCTCCGAAAAGCTCCTTTGCCCTGTCTATTGCAAGCTGCTCAACAATGTCAACATGCTCGCATCCTCCGTAATACCTCGCACCGGGATAGCCCTCTGCGTATTTATTTGTAAGGTGGCTGCCCATTGCTTCCATAACTGCGCGGCTCGTGAAGTTTTCCGACGCTATAAGCTCAATATGGTCGCGCTGGCGCTGAAGCTCATGCTTCATTGCACCGTAAAGTTCCGGATCGCTGCATTTTATCGTTTCATAATTCATAGCTTCGCCTCCGTCAGACAATTTCTTATGAATTATACGCTAAACACCGTTACATAGCAAGACACAATCTTTCAAATTTGTTTGTTTAGCGCGTACGAAGGCGAATTTTCTTGAATAAGGCAGAGCACTGTGTTAGTATGTTACGGTGAGGTGAGGCGCATATGGCAAAAAAGCTTCTGAAAACGCTTCTTATAATTTTAGGCGTTATACTGCTCATAGCAGCGGCATTCATTCTCTGGCTGTCCGTTACGGAATTTAAGCCCGGAGATGTGACGGATGTCAAAATAGAAAACAACTCTCAGGTCAGCGACATTTCACCCTTCCTCGGTCAGGAGATCACGGTGATGAGCTGGAACATTGGCTATGCCGGACTCGGCAAGGACTCCGATTTCTTCATGGACGGCGGAACGAATGTCGCCTCCGCCGATCAGGACACGGTTTCTGCCTCGCTTCTGGGCATATACAAGACTCTGTACTCCGACGAGTACCCCGCTTCGATATTCATGCTTCAGGAGGTCGATAAGGACTCCTCCAGAACCTACGGCAAGGATGAGAGCGATGTTTTGGGCATTCACAACAGTGCCTACGCGTTCAACTACTCCTGCAAATTTGTACCGTATCCCCTGCCGCCGATAGGCAGGGTCAACAGCGGTCTGCTCACGACTACGATATTCGATATCGATTCTGCCGAGCGCATATCCCTGCCCTGCCCGTTTGACTGGCCGGTCAGTATGGCAAATCTCAAGCGCTGTCTGCTGGTGAGCTATCTTCCCATATCCGGCAGCTCCAGCAAGCTCGTGATCGTTAACCTCCATCTTGAGGCATATGATGACGGTGAGGGCAAGATTGCCCAGACCAAGCAGCTGCGGGAGTTCATCCAGTCGGAGTATGAAAAGGGCAACTATGTTATTGCCGGCGGCGACTTCAATCAGATATTCCCCGGCGGACTCGACAAATATCCCAACACTCACAAGGATCTGTGGGAGCCGGGCGTGCTGTCCGATGACATAATGCCCGAGGGCTGGACCCTTGCATACGACCTTGAAACACCGAGCTGCCGTCTTCTCAATCAGCCCTACGACCCCTCCGACACCGAGAATACCCAGTATTACTCGATAGACGGCTTTATCCTCTCGCCCAATGTTGAGCTTGTTTCGGTGAAGACCCTTGACGAGGGCTTTGTGTATTCAGACCACAATCCCGTAAAGCTTCAGGTGAAGCTGCTCGACGAATGATCGCTGCGGACGGCACATATAATGCAGTGTCGTCCAATGCTTTTTACATTTTGAAACGGAGATGCCACAATGAACAAAACTCAGAAGATCATCGCAGTAATTGCATTTGTTCTTATAATCGTACTCATAGCGCTTATCTGCGTGAGCCTGCAAAGCAAGCTGTCACCCGATAATGCCGACGATGCAGAGCAGAGCAGCGAACCCACGGCAAGCCTTGAGCCTACTCCGGAGCCCACTCCGACTCCGCTTCAGTTCACCGCCGCGCCCGACGGTTATTTTAAGGATGCCCTGTTCATCGGCGACTCACGCATGGTCGGTATAGAGATGATGGGGACGCTTGAGGATGCCACCTTCTTTACGACCGTCGGTCTGAGCCTTACGGGTGCGTTTAACACGACCGCCGATGTTTCCGGAGTCGGCAGCACTACGCTGCCCGCTCTTTTGCAGAGCCGGACCTTCGGCAAAATATATGTCATGCTCGGCATAAACGACATAGGCGGCTCGGTAGAGGCGCTCAAGCAGACCTACTCCAATCTTGTTACCCGTCTGCGCGAGGCTCAGCCCGATGCCATAATCTACATCATGTCAAACCTTCATGTTTCCGCAACACAGGATGCGCGCGGCACGGCAGTGAACAACACCAATCTCAACAATCTCAATGATTATACCAAAACCCTTGCCGACGGTGAGACGGTGTTCTATCTTGAATGCAACGACATTTTCGACGATGCAAACGGCACGCTGTCCTCTGACCTCACCTCCGACGGTATACATGTCGACGGAGCCTCATACAAGAAATGGGGAGAATGGGTCGCACAGAACGCGATAGTAAAATGATCTCAGGCAACACTGCATTGTGCGGTGTTGCCTGACTTTTTGTCCCCCTCGAAAACCACGGGCAGTGCCCGTGGTTTTCGAGGGGGACAAAAAGTGCAGAGCACGGTGAAGTCCCTCTGAATTCGGGACTTCACCGTGCTCTGCATAATATCACTTTGCTATTGCCACAGCTCCGAGGAGCCGGTTTTTAATATACCGGCCACTTTTTTTGCTTAGTGGCAGCCGCATCCACAGCCGCAGTCCCCGCCGTCTTCATGGCTGTGATCACCGCAGCCGGAGCAGCCGGAGCAGCCACCGCCGCCGCAGCCGCCCTCATCGGACAGGTACGGGAGCTGACCGCGCATCATCAGCTCTGCCGCATCGTCTGCATTTCCGCAGAAGCCGGCAAATGCCACGATACCGTATGCCGCAAGAGCGGCTCTTGCATGCACGCCGATATTGCCGACGATGACGGCATCGACGCCAAGGCTGTCCATGAGGTCGGCGACAGCCTGATGACCGGTCTCCTTGACCTCGACGAGCTCCTTGGAAAGGATCTCGGTATTGTCCTCATTGGTCTTATAGACCGCGAACATTTCGGCATGACCGAAGTGCTCGAATATTTCGTTATCCTTGTAAGATACTGCGATTACCATGTGTTATTCTCCTTTTTCTATAAAGTCCGCCAGCCCGCTGAGCGCGTCGGCGTTTACGCTTTCGACCTCGCCGGCATCGACCATCGTTGCAATGACGGGATCAATGGGCAGGCGTGCGGTATGCTCGATGCCGAGCTCCTTTGCGGTAGCCTCTACCCTGCTCTCGCCGAATATTTCGTACTCCTTGCCGCAGCCGGGGCACTTGAAATAGCTCATGTTCTCGACAAGACCGAGCACGGGGATATTCATGAGCTTTGCCATGTTGACTGCTTTTGCAACTATCATGGAAACGAGCTCCTGCGGCGAGGTGACGATAACGATGCCGTCTACCGGAAGGGACTGGAACACAGTGAGCGGCACATCGCCGGTGCCGGGAGGCATATCGACAAACATATAGTCGACATTGTCCCAAAGCACATCGCTCCAGAATTGAGTGACTACACCCGCGATAACGGGTCCGCGCCAAACGACGGGGTCGGTCTCGTTATCAAGGATAAGGTTTACGGACATGATCTGCGTTCCCCTATCAGAATAGCTGGGGATAAGCATATCCTCAGTGCCGCGGGCATGCTCATGGATACCGAACGCCTTAGGGATGGATGGACCGGTTATGTCCGCATCAAGTACCGCGGCCTGATGACCGCGGCGCTGCATTTCGCTGGCTAAAAGACTCGTTACAAGGCTTTTGCCGACTCCGCCCTTGCCGCTGACAACGGCAATGACTTTTTTTACGCTTGCTGCGGGATTGAGTTTTGCGCTCATATCCTGCTCCTGCCGGTCACCGCAGTTTTCCTGGCAGGTCGAACAATCGTGTGTACATTCGCTCATTGCAATTAACTCCTAATATCAATATTTATATGACAAACATTATAATACTATTGCTTCGTTTTGTCCAGCCGGAGGACAAGATACATGGCGGCGACCCCCGTGAACACACCGGTTATTATTCCCGAAGCGAGCAGCACAGGAGCATATACCATGAGCGCAGCGGTCTCAGTTATCGCAATTGCAGCCATAAGCTGACCCATATTATGCGCAACGGCCGCCAGTGCACTGACCACCCACAGCATTTTCCGCGGGAATCGCGTTACGGTCAGGCACATCACCGCATATGCGAGCACTCCGCCGGAAACGCTGAACAGGAACGCCGAAACGCCTCCGGCAAACACGCTGCCCATCACTATGCGCACGGCGAGGATGAGCCCCGCCTCGCGTCTCCCGAGCAGGAGCATGGCGATGAGCGTTACGATATTCGCAAGTCCGAGTTTTACGCCGGGCACCGGCACCGGAGCCGGTATCTGCGCCTCGATGACAAAAACGATAAGTGATGCAGCGGTGAACATTGCCATGAGGGACAGCTTTTTTGTCTTAGGCATCAACGCCGCCTCCCTCTATCTCAATCGTAAGCCGGTGCGGAAGGCAGACTATCGGGACTCCCGCCGTGCTCACCTTGCCCTGGGCAACGCATATATGGTCTCGGCAGTCGGATTCTACGACGCTTATCCCATCGGGTGCAATGTTTATTTTATTATAACCAAACTCCGTTTCAATTTCCATGTCATATGCCACAGTCACGGTGTTAAGGTCTATTTTTTTATAAACCTCACCGTCAACACGGATAACGGCAATATTCCCCCGCTCCCCCGTCATGCGCAGCACAAAAAATGCGGCGGCACATATTATAAGGACGGCGGCAAAAATCACTATCCACTTTTTAATTCTTTTGTTTTCCATGAAGCCATTGTAAATAAAATGGGCTCGCTTGTCAATGCACTGTATTTATGATATACTGATTTAATGATTACACCATTGAAAAGAGGTGACGCGCTTGGCTGACACTATAGTGACGGCGGTTTCCTATATATTGCCGTTGTTTGCGATAATCGTGCTCGTAAGATGCATGAAAAGCATGCTCGGCAGCAAGTCGCAGACGGAGATCTGGGGATATATCCACAGAGACGACGGTGTTTCACTGATAAGCCACTGGGAAAATCTCATCGGCCGCTCCCGCTCGGCGGATATATGTCTGCCGTATCAGACGGTCAGCCGCGTACACGCGGTGCTTATCCGAAGCCCCAAGGGTGTCTGGCGGATATTCGACATTTTCTCCAAGGGCGGAGTTTGGGT
Source organism: Phascolarctobacterium succinatutens (assembly GCA_963640555.1). Lineage (GTDB taxonomy): Bacteria > Bacillota > Clostridia > Oscillospirales > Oscillospiraceae > F23-B02. The sequence continues at coordinate 9,663 of CAVHZB010000019.1, read as the reverse complement.
AAACGGCGAAAAGGTGCACGGAACCGGAATCACGGTGCATGACGGAGATATATTAAACCTCGCCGGCAACAGCGTGCGCTTTCGTGATATAAGTGAGAAGCAACGCGATGCCATAGAAGCCCGCAGAACGCAGACCTGGCGTCGCGTTCACCCCGCGGCAACTCTGCTTTTCCTGACGGTTTTTCAGGCGCTTCTGCTGCTTGAGCTGTGCTGCACGGCTTCACAGGAGCACATATCCGGCATCTCTCTCGGCTTCGGGCTGCTGATCCTGCTGGAATGGTTCTGCTATTTTGCAATGCGCAGCATAAGGCGCACCGGCTTTGAGGTGGAAACACTCGCGTTTTTCCTCTCCTCGATCGGTCTTGAGATAATCGCCTCATCCGTTCCGGACGAGATGCTGCGGCAGATGATAATAGTTTTCACCGGTGTAGCTGCGTTTTTCGTGCTCGGCTGGTGGCTGCGCGATCTGGACAGGACAAAGACAATGCGCCTGCCCCTGGCCGTAATATCGCTCGCCATCCTCATGGCGGTGCTCGTGTTCGGCGGCGAGAAATACGGCGCGAAAAACTGGATATTCATAGGTTCTCTGTCCATCCAGCCCTCGGAGTTTGTAAAGGTCGCTTTTATCTATGTAGGAGCCGCAACTCTTGACAGGCTGTTCAGCATGAAAAACCTTATCATGTTCATCGCATTCTCTGCTCTGTGCGTTATCTGCCTTGCGTTCAGCAGCGATTTCGGCACGGCGCTTATATTCTTCATAACATTCCTCGTAATTTCCTTCATGCGCTCGGGTTCGATCGCAACGGTCGCGCTTGCCGTAACGGGCGCGGGAATGGCGGGCTTTCTCATGCTGCGCATAAAGGACCATGTCGCCAAGCGCTTTGCCGCGTGGGGGCACATCTGGGAGGATGTCTGGGACTCCGGCTATCAGCAGACCCATGCGCTCTCGGCGGGCGCATCCGGCGGACTTTTCGGCAAGGGTGCCGGAAACGGCTGGCTTAAAGACACCTTTGCCGGAAACACCGACACCGTTTTCGGAGTCATGTGCGAGGAGCTCGGACTTATAATCGCAATATGCGCGGTGCTCGCCATTCTTGCGCTGACCTTCTTTGCCGTCAGAAATTCCGGACATGGCAGGAGCGCATACTACTCCATCGCCGCCTGTGCCACCGCCACAATGTTCATGGCTCAGGCTGCGCTCAATGTGTTCGGCTCGGTCGACATTCTGCCATTTACCGGCGTTACATTTCCGTTTGTTTCACGCGGCGGCACATCGGTGCTCGCGTGCTGGATGCTTCTGGCATTTATCAAGGCCGGCGATACGCGCAAGGGCGCAAGCTTCGTTGTAAGCTCGCCCGAGGCGCAGACCAAGAAGGTACGGGAGGAGAAGGCATGAAAAAAGTATCCTTAAGAGCCTTCAGTGCCCTGCTCATGGCTATGCTGATAGTCGTCGGACTTTTCGTTTATGTCATTCGCTATGTGAAGGACGGCGAAATGTGGGCGCTGTATTTTGACGAATCGACCTCCGGCTGCGAATACACGATAACCGACCGCAACGGCACGGTGCTCGCAAAGATGGGCAGCGGCGTTAAATCGTATGCGGAGGACGCAAACACCCGGATCGCATGCTATCATCTCACCGGCGACTATACCGGCAATGTGGGCACCGGCGCTCTTAAATCATTCCAGCGTCAGCTTTCCGGCTTCAGCCTTATAACGGGCATTGAGGAGCGGGACGATGTCAATCTCCAGCTGACCGTTGACGCGGAGCTGAATCTCAAGGCATACGAAGCCTTAAACGGCAGAAGCGGCGCCGTTATGATATGCAACTACAAGACGGGAGAAGTGCTGTGCATGGTATCCTCTCCGTCCATAGACCCGCTCAATCCGCCGGACACGCTGCCGGACGGAGCATATATAAACCGCTGCCTGAGCGCATCGTTCGTGCCGGGCTCGGTATTTAAGCTTGTAACGCTCACCGCGGCGCTCGAAAATATCGACAACATCTACCACCGCACTTTTTCCTGCACGGGTTCTCTGAATGTAAAGGGTGTTTCCATAAACTGCGCCGGCGTTCACGGTGAGCAGACCATAGAGCAGGCACTTGCAAATTCCTGCAACTGTGCCTTTGCGCAGATATCGCTCGAGCTGGGACCCGACATCATTGCCGAATATGCCGAAAAGCTCGGCATAACTACCTCGCTCACCATCGACGGCATATCCACCGCCTCCGGCAATTACGACAAGGACGGCTCAATGAGCGCCGCCATGGCATGGTCGGGCATCGGCCAGTACAACGACCTCGTTTGCCCCTACGCAATGATGCGCCTTGCCGCTGCCTACGCAAACGGCGGCACGGTCGTCGAGCCCTCTCTGCTCGGTGTTTCCGATAAGGAGACGACCCTCATCAGCTCCGACACCGCCGAGAAGGTCGCGTCTATGATGAACTACAATGTCGTTTATCACTACGGTACGAGCAAATTCCCCGGGCTCAGCATTTCCGCTAAAACAGGCACCGCCGAGACCGGCGACGGAAAAGCCAGCCACTCTTGGTTCGTAGGCTTTTTGAATGACGATGAGCACCCCTACGCCTTTGTCTGCATCGTTGAAAACGGCGGCAGCGGTCTCGGTGCTGCCGGCAGTGTTATAAATACCGTTTTGCAGACGGCAGTAAGCAAATAATACAGGAGAAATACAATGACAGACATATCCGTCAACGGACTTGTAAAGTCCTTTGAATTGGGTAAAAACATACTTGACGGGCTCAGCTTCGATATTGCCGAGGGTGAGCGCGTCGGCATTCTCGGACATAACGGCTGCGGCAAGACGACACTCTTTCGCATATTGACGGGTGAGATAGACTATGATGAGGGTGCCGTGGCAATAGCCTCCGGCAAACGCATGGGGCTCATATCACAGATACCCGTCTATCCCGAGGGGTGGACCACGGAGGATGTTTTAAAGGACGCTCACCGCGAGCTCTACGCCATATCCCGCAGGCTTGACGAGCTTGCAGAGCAAATGGAGCACGACCAGTCGAACAGGCTTTTAAGCGAATACGACCGCCTGTCATCCGATTTTGCACGCCTCGGCGGCTACGATATGGACACCGACCGCAATCGCGTGGCAAACGGTCTGGACATTCCGCAGAGTATGCGCGAGCTGCCGTTTGACCTGCTGTCCGGCGGTGAGCGAACGAGAGTCAACCTTGCGCGGCTCATTCTCGAAAAGACCGACATACTGCTGCTCGACGAGCCTACAAACCATCTCGACCTGCGCGCAACGGAATGGCTTGAGGAGTATCTTCAGCATTTTAAGGGCACCGTTCTGCTCATAAGCCACGACCGGTATTTTATTGACAGAACGGCAAGGCGCTGCATTGAGATAAACGACGGCAAGGCGGAGTTCTACAGCGGCGGCTACAGCTTTTATGTAGTCGAGCGGCAGAAGCGCTTTGAAGAAAAGCTCAGAAAGTATGAAAAGGATCAGGCAAAGATAGAGCAGCTCACAAGAGCCGCCGAGCAGATGCATCTCTGGGCGTTTATGGGCAGCGACAAGCTGCACAAGCGTGCGTTTTCAATGGAAAAGCGCATTGCCAGGCTTGAACAGAGCGCGCGCCCGACCGAGGCAAAAAAGCTCTCGGCGAGGTTTTCGTCATCCGACTTTTTTGGCGACGAGGTGCTCGTGTGCTCCGGAGTCGGCAAGGCATTTGGTGACAGACAGCTCTTTTCCGGTCTTGATCTTACAGTTTCCGGCGGTGAGAGGATCGCTCTCATCGGCGATAACGGCACCGGAAAAAGCACTCTTGTCAAAATGATAATGCGGCAGGAGGCTCCCGACGAGGGCAGCATAAAATTCGGTCCATCAGTCAGACCGGCATACCTGCCGCAGATAATTCATTTTTCAAACGAGGAGCGCTCGCTTCTCGACACGATGCTGTATGACTGTCTCTGCCAGCCGCAGGAGGCGCGCGACCGCCTTGCCGCGTTCGGCTTTCGCGGCGAGGATGTGTTCACTCCGGTGGGCGCGCTGTCCGGCGGCGAAAAGAGCCGTCTCAGGCTGTGCATGCTCATGGGCAGCGATATAAACTTTCTCATACTCGACGAGCCGACGAATCATCTGGACATTGCCAGCCGCGAGTGGATGGAGGATGCCGTTTCGGATTACTCAGAGGCACTGCTGTTCGTTTCGCACGACCGCTATTTCATTGAAAAATTCGCAACGCGCATATGGCTTCTCGAAAACGGCAGACTTCTCGACTACCGCGGCACATACGGTCAGATGAGAGAATATCTTCGGCGGCAGGAGGTGTTCGCGCGCGCGGCAAAGACCGAGAGCAGGGCTTCAAAGCCCGCTCAGCCGGTGAAAAAGCGCTCGCTAAATAAAGAAAAGCAGCTCGCAAGGCTTGAAAAGAACATTGCCGCTCTCGAAAAGCAGATCTCCGGTATTGAAGCGCTCGAGCAGGAAAACGCAAGCGACTATCAGAAGCTCATGGTGCTCGGCGAGGAGAAGGATAAGCTCAGCGAACAGCTTTCGCAGGCATACGAGCAGTGGGAGGCGCTTGCCGATGAATAAAAAGCTTATCATGCCGGCAGTGCTTGTGTTTATGGGGCTCGTTTGCCGGTTCGTGCTCTCAGGTATGAATTTTATCGGCTATGCGCTCATCTTTGCAGCCGCCGTCACCTCCGTTATGCTTTTGTGCAAAGAGGCATGGTTAAAGCGCGCGGTGTGCATTCTCACGGCAATTGGGCTTATATACCTCGTTATCGTCGAGGTACCGATAGTAAAAGCCTCCGGCGGAGACGGGGACACCGAGTATGATTATATAATCGTGCTCGGCGCGGCCGTACACGGCGACACCCCCTCGCTCTCGCTCATAGAGCGCATGAGTGCCGCTCGCGATTATATGCTCGCTCACCCGAAAGCCGTGGCAATAGTCTCCGGCGGTCAGGGCAGCAACGAAAACCTCTCGGAAGCTCAGGCGATGTTCGACTGGCTCACAAGCGAGGGCATCGCACAAGAGCGCATAATAAAGGAGGATAAAGCGACCTCAACACTTGAAAATCTTAAATTCAGCTTCGATATCATCCGTGCGCGCGGAGACGATCCGGGCAGCGGCACTGCTGTAGTAACAAGCGAGTACCACATATACAGGGCAAAGCTGCTGGCACATTCGCTCGGTGAGGAGGTCGGCGGCATTGCAGGACACACGACCTACTTCCCCATCATGCTCAACTATTTCCTCCGCGAGGCGTTCGGCGTGACATACCAGTGGATATTCGGATGACGGATCCGAAAAAACCGCAGTGAGTGACAATCTCACTGCGGTTTTATGCTAAATTCATGTGCTGCTTTTCTGCGTCGCCTTACACTGCATTCCGGTGTTGTCGATAGTGAAATCACCGGTGAGGAGCATCTGTGAGACCGGAACGATGGTGTAGCCGTCGGCAAGCAGGGCCTCTATTATGGTCGGCAGCGCCTCGGGCGTGTTTTCGGCGGCATTATGAAAAAGAACGATGCTGCCGGATTTCACATTTTCAAGCACCCTGTCGGAGATCTCCTGCGCGGAGAGCCCCTTCCAGTCAAGACTGTCAACATCCCACTGCACGGCGCTCATGCCCATTTCGTTGACGGTGCTGATAACTGTATCGTTATACTCGCCGTATGGGCAGCGGAACAGCGTCGGCTCGGTTCCGGTGATCTTCTGTATTTTCTCGTTTGAGGCGCTTATGTTGGTCTTTATCTGCTCCGGGCTGAGCTGCGCAAAATGCGCATGATCGTCCGAATGACTCATGACCTCGTTGCCGGCATCCGACAGGGCTTTTACCGACTCGGGATATTTATCCGCCCACTGACCGACAACGAAGAAGGTCGCATTCACATTGTATTTTTTCAGGATATCAATAAGCTGCTGCGTATCCTCGTTGCCCCACGCTGCATCAAAAGACAGTGCGACCGCTTTATCGTCGCGCTCAACGCAGTATATCGGAAGCTGCCTGTCGCTTGCCGCAGTGCCCACGACAGACGGGCTGTTTGTAGTCCAGAATATCACAGCCGTTAGAACGACCAGCGCCAGCGCCGATGCCGCCGCTTTGCGGTTTTTGATCCTATCAAATATTTTTCCCAATTAAAATCCCTCCCGAAAGGCTTTGTTCATTACTATGCCTGTCAGGAGGGATTTATACATTTTGTCCGCTGTTTTGAGCAAACGCCGATTAGCTGCTGTCAATTTTTGTCTAAACAGTGGCTATGAACGCGCTTACATACTGCAGTGCAGCGCCGAAGGAAATGGGCTCGGTGATTATTTTTGAAAGGCGGATGTAGTCGCAGTTATGGTCAAAGCTGTTTCGGGCATAAGCCATCCGCTTCAGCTTATCAAGGTATTCATCGAGATATTCGGCAAGGTACCCTCCGAGAACGACGGGAGCATCGAACATCATTCTTGCATTATTTATGAGCACCGACAGATACCTCATATATTCCTCCCACGCGCTCACTGCGAGCGCATCTCCCGCTTTCAACAGCCCAAAGAATGTTTCAAGCCTGCCGTCCGGCGTCTGCGCCGTGAGAAAGGATGTCGAGCAATAGGCATCGGCACAGCCACTTTGCCCGCAGTAGCATTGTTTTCCGCCGGCTATGAGGGTCATATGCTCGATCCTCGCAAGACCGTAGCTGCTCTCCGACACGATCGACGGCGCTCCTATCAGCGCTCCGCCGAGATTTGTACTAAGCGAAATGTACACCGCATTTTTATCTTCAGGACTTGCCCAGAACTCCGCCTGAGCCGCCATGTCCGAGTCATGGAAAAGTGCCTTGGGATACCTTATATATTTGCCCACCTCGTCGAGCGTGAGCCCCGTTATGCCGAGCACTTCACCGTAGGACACCGTCTTTCCGTCGGCGGCTATTATGCCCTGAACAGCTATGCCAACGCCAAGTACCTTTTCATCGGGGATGCCGTTTTCGGCGATCAGAGCATACACCGCATTTGCGATGTACATATAGTAACTGTCGTTCTTCTCAAAGTTCGTGTACTCGCGCATCCTCGCAATGATATTTCCTCTGAGATCGAGGATAACGGTTGAAAAGTGATGTTTGTTAAGGTCGATTCCCACAGCGACCTTTGCATCGCTCACGGCGGCATAACCCTTTGCCCTGCGTCCGCCGGTGTTGCCGAATGAACCCTGCTCGCATATAAGTCCATTTCCGGTAAGCTCCGATAGATTCTGAGTTATCGTAGGAAGGCTCAGCCGCAGCTTTTGCATTATGCTCTGTTTTGAAACGCATTCCTCCTGCAGAAGCAATCTGTAAATATTATTCCTGTTTCGCTGTTTCAGCTCTGCACTTAGATTATGTTCTGCCAAGTTTCTACACCTCTCAACATATCAATTAGTATTGACTATTATATAACAGCAGTGATAATAATGCAAGTTTTGTTAAATGGTTTTATTAAACGGTGCGTTATTTTGCGTCAAACACTTGAGAACCATGGAGTAAATGCACAAAAAAGTTGTCGTATATTTGGGACTTGTTCCGAAAAAACCGCTTTTTGCGGAAATGCATTGCCTTTAGCGCGTAAGAGTGATAAAGTTATTTTATCAAGTCGTTTTACGAAACAAGTTGCGGATTACAAGTTCATGAGAAAATCAAACAATTTAAAACAGGAGGAAACTATGAAAAAGATCATTGCACTCACCCTTGCACTGTGTATGGTGCTCGCACTGTGTGCCTGCGGCAGCGACTCCGAAGGCGTCGAACCGGCAGAATCGAAGGACGCGATAGTCTATAGCATTGCCGCCGACAACTCCACCTTTGACCCCGTAGCAAGTATGAGCGTCGGCGTTATGATGAACTTCCAGATATTCGAGACACTAATTCGCGAAGAATCCGACGGCACTCTTAATCCCGGTCTTGCGGAATCGTGGGTAATGGGCGATGACAACATGTCCGTCACCTTTAAGCTCCGTGAGGGCGTAAAATTTCACAACGGAGAGATGATGACCGCCGAGGATGTGGCGTTCTCCCTCAACCGTGCAATTGAAAGCAGCGGTCTTGACTCGGCTAACTACATGAAGGAGGCCACCGTTGTTGACGATACTCATGTAACACTTACTCTCAGCAGCGTCTACTCCGATATACTCAACGCTCTTTCTGTCGCAAATATGGCTATAGTCAGCAAAAGTGCGGTAGAACAGTACGGCGATGAGTTCGGCAGCCATCCTGTCGGCACGGGTGCATACACACTCGAAAGCTGGACCCCCGGAGTTTCCATCGTGTATAAGGCATTCCCCGACTACTGGAGGGGCGAGGCGAAGATAAAGAATGTCACTCTCATCATCCAGCCTGACGCAAGCACCGCCGCTATAGCTCTTGAGAAAGGCGAGGTCGATGCCGTAAACGCTCTCAATGCAGTCGATGTTGAGCACATACAGTCTACCAACGGTCTCTCCGTTTACCGCACCGACAGCGTAAGCACCATAACCCTCTACCTCAACACGAAGTCTGGTCCTCTTGCTGATGTCCGTGTTCGTCAGGCAATCGCTCTGTGCATAGACCGTGACGAGATATGTCAGGGTGCACTCAATGGCAGTACCCCTGCGGCAACCATCATTTCCCCGAGTATGGACTATCACAATGATGATTTCACCGTTGCCAAGCCTAATATTCAGAAGGCTAAAGATCTGCTCGCCGAAGCAGGCTATGAAAACGGTCTAACCATCAAATATGCCACCGTTGCAGAGGCCCCCGACCTTGTTCAGATAGGCGAGATCCTCATGGGGCAGCTCGAAAAAGCCGGCATCAAGGTGGAGCTCGATGTTAAGGAATACTCTACATGGTTCAATGATGTTCAATTTAACCATGATTTTGATATCACCTGCGCAGCAACCACCGCGAACGCCTCCACCACAAACTCTATTCTTTCGAACATTCTCCTTGACGGCGGTGTCAACAACCTCGGTCTGTATGTCAACGATGAGGTCACCGCACTGCTCAAGCAGGCGATAGAATCCTACGACGACGCCGAAAAGCAGCAGATATACGACAAGGTGTGCAGCAT
>CAVHZB010000019.1:0-570 GCA_963640555.1 Phascolarctobacterium succinatutens | reverse complement strand
CTCGATGTATTTCTACGATTGGTCATGGAAATAAGCGCTCGGATATAAACACGGATACCCGTCCCGGAGCATTGTCCTTAGCCGGGCAGTGTTCCGGGATAACTGAAGGAAGAACTGCTTTATGTTTAAATATATTCTGAAGAGATTACTGATGCTGATACCGGTATTACTCGGCATTTCCCTTTTGATATTCTTCATTTTGGATTTTTCACCCGGCGATCCGGCGCGGCTCATACTCGGTCAGGGTGCAAGCCAGCAGGCCGTTGATGCGCTGCACACAAAGCTCGGTCTGGACAGACCGTTTTTCGTTCGTTATTTTGAATATATTCTAAATGCCATTCAGGGCGACCTCGGTACATCATGGCGAAACTCTGCCTCCATATCGCAGGAGCTGGCGCTCAGAATCCAACCTACCATCACCATTGCGGTGTTCGGGATAGCGCTTTCCATAACCATCGGCATTCCCCTTGGCATAATTTCCGCCGTCAGGCAGTACAGCGTCATGGATATTTCCGGCCAGGTGCTCGCCGTTATTCTCTCGGCAATGCCCGGATTTCTCGTTGCAATGGT
>CAVHZB010000018.1:0-8649 GCA_963640555.1 Phascolarctobacterium succinatutens | reverse complement strand
CAACTTGTGTAATCATTTCTACTGTCATTGAAAAAATTTATCCGCTTTTTCCCGATTATGAGTGAAAGCTGCGTGCTTGTACCCTCTTTTTTCACTTTCGCCTGCTCCGTGAGCGGTGCTCTGGCGCTTATTTCATACCATGTATCGGCCTGCACCTTTGCCATTGAGTGGACAAGACGATCCTCTCCCGTTTCGCTGCTCATAACGGCTGTAACGAGAATGTCTCCCTTTGCAACGGTATCGCCAGCCGCAACTGCCGCCTCGCCCTCCAGAACGGAGAGCTTTTTTATGACTCCTCCCTTTGCCGCTACTATATCGCATGGGGATTTTTCGTTGACTATCTCCGGCTTATCAACGCGCTCGTGCACGACTATATGCGCGCATGATGAACGGATATTTACGGTCAGCCACGCTATATCCGGCATTTTGGTCAGTATATCATCCTTGACCCTGTCCGAGGATACGGCGGGCCAAAATGTTCCGTAGCCAACACCGCACTCCTCCAGCGTGCGCATAAGCCGCGCAGAGCTCACGGTGTCATTCCCGTCAATTTCTATGCGCCAGACAAACAGAGAGGACGCGGCTATGGCTGCGGCACCCGTAAGCAGCAGAGCCAAAAGGAGCACTCTTGCGCGCACCGCCGCGGCGAGCTTTTTGCCGCCGGATTCATGCAGGAGTCTGATCTCAATGCCGTTTTTGCCGTTTCTGTCTCTGAGCGCGGGGTAATCCGCCGCGTATATGCTCATGCGCAGCGAGTAGTCCGCGCAGGGATCAGCGTCCCAAAATTCTATCCCGCTCTCCGCGCAAAAATTCAAAAGGCTCTCCGGCTCGGCTCCGCCGACCTCAACGCGCACGACACCTCGTGCGATATCATAAAGTCTTTTCATCATTCAAACTCCAACGACAATATTCTTCCGCATATGAGCATATCTTTCTTATCCATTGCGGCAAGGCGCAGCTCATCTCCTCTGACAACAAGCTTTGATGCACCGCAGTCTATCTCTGCAACGCTCTCGCCATACGCCGTTATTCCACGGTGGTTTTCTATGAGCAGCCTGTTTCTTCCGCAAAGGCTGAGCTTCAGGGCTCCAAGCGCGTCCGCCGGCAATTCAAGCCTGTCGGCAAGCAGCTCCGCTCTGTCAGTATTTTTACCCATGGTGCGCTCACCCCCCCGCAGTCTAAATCTATGCCGGACGGCATAGATTAATACATGGACAAGGAGATGATACCGTGAAAGGGTTTACCCGCACCTTCGCCGCCGTCGGCATATTTGCAGCGCTGCTGATCTTTCCCGGTACCGCTGCCGATGCGGTGAGATCAGGTCTTGAGATGTGCGCCGGAGTTATAATACCGTCGCTTTTTCCTTTTTTTGTTGCGACGAATCTCATCAGCAGTCTCGGTGTATCAAGGCGGTTTGCAAATGCGCTCTCCCCTTTCGGTGCCAAGGTATTTGGTGTATCCGGTCATGGTGCCGCCGCATTTATTATCGGCATAACCGGCGGCTATCCTTTAGGGGCATCGTACATAGCCGGACTGCGCAGAAGCTCACTTATCAGCAGCGATGAGGCGTCCCGGCTTCTGATCTTCTGCAGCAATTCCGGTCCCGCATTTATAATCGGGGCTGCCGGAGTCGGGATATTTTCCTCTGTATCGGTCGGATTTTTCTTATACGCCGTACACATCCTCTCGGCGCTCACGCTCGGGATAATACTCAGTCCGAGAACATATAACGGCATTATTGCTATGCAAAAGCACAGCAATACAAGAGATGGGCAGCCGGCGGTTACGATGCCCTTTTCGTCGGCTTTCACGGATGCCGTGAAGCGCTCGGCAGATGCCGTCATCAGCGTTTGCGCTTTTATCATTACCTTTTCTGCGCTGTGCGGTATCCTTGACGAGCTCGATATTCTCCCCGCGCTTGCAGGACGGCTTTCGGTGCTCACCGGCACAGAGCTTTCATGGTGCCGCACCCTCTCATACGGTATTCTCGAGTTAGGCAACGGCATAGGCAGCATGGCGGGTCTGGATATAACCCCGCTCAATCTTGCGCTGGCCGCGTTCATACTCGGATGGGGCGGTATCTCAGTCCACTTCCAGACCATATCCATGATATCGGGAACGGATATAAAAACCGCCCGATATGTTATCGGACGGTTCTTTGCCGCACTTATAGCCGCGGCTACGGCGCTGCTCGGGGCAGCCATATTATTTTGATCAGAACACCAGTATCCCCACCACCGCAGAGGCTGCGATAAAAACGATAGGATGCAGCTTTTCGGTCGGCTTTACGACATTAGTCAGCACCCATATGACCGCCGCGAGTATAATTCCCTTCCACGAAAACAGGTCAAGGATATTCCCGCTTGCCTTGAACGCCTCCTCGTTTACGAGCGCAAGCGTGACCACGGAAAAGCCCGCAGCCGCTATGAGGCCGGTTGATGCGGGACGCAGCCCGTAAAACGCGTGATCGACAAATCTGTTTTCCCTGAATTTCTTCAGGCAGGTGGCAATTATGAGTATGATAATGATCGCCGGAGTTACGATCCCGAGTGTTGCCACGAGGGCTCCGGGCAGACCTCCGGTTATATATCCGACATAGGTAGCCGTGTTTATGCCGATCGGTCCCGGAGTTGACTCGGAAACGGCAATCATATCGGCGATCTGCTGATAGGTGAACCAGCCGGTGCGGTCGGATATATCATAAATAAACGGCAGTGTTGCGAGTCCTCCGCCGATGGAAAACAAGCCGGTCTTAAAAAACTCCCAAAACAGGCGCAGATATATCATGTCTTACGCGCCCCCAGTTCTTTTATCACTATGCCCGCCACCGCCGCGGCGACAACATACAGCACCGGAGAAATGTCAAGGAAAACGCTCCCTGCAAAAACCGCAAGGAAAACAACAAGCGTCATCCGGTCTACGATGGATTTTTTCCACAGCTTGACCACCGCATTGAGTATCAGCACGCATACGCACACACGGATGCCGGAAAACGCCTTCTGCACGACCGGCAGGTGAGCAAAATTCTGTATGAATGCCGCTATGACGGTTATTATAACAAGCGATGGGAACACTACTCCGAGCGTTGCAACTATCCCGCCGATCACTCCTGCCTGCTTCTGCCCGACAAAGGTCGCCGTATTCACGGCGATAACGCCGGGTGTGCACTGACCGATGGCATACCAGTCCATTATTTCCTCGTCGCTCGCCCAATTTCGCTTATCGACGACCTCGCGCTGCAGAGCCGGAAGCATGGCATAGCCTCCGCCGAAGGTCGTTACTCCGACAATGGCAAAGGTGCTGAACAGCTTCCAGAGCAGCTTCAGTTTATTTTTCATTGCAAACTCCAAAAGCTATGGCTTTATTTTCTCAGACTCTCCGCATACGCCGCATATTTGGCTATCTTTTCGTCACACTCGTTCTTATCCGCACCCTTGCAAAGAATATATACCTTAACCTTGGGCTCGGTTCCGGATGGGCGGACAATGAAGCTCGTACCGTCGGAAAGCTCAAAATAAAGAACATTTGAGCCCTTTATCGGAGTCTGACCCATAATTCCGAGCTCGGGAACTCTGATGCTTCCGTCGGAGTAATCGCGGAGTCTGAACACCTCCGTGCCCGCTATCTGCTTGGGCGGGGTACCGCGCAGCTCCTCCATGAGCTTTTTCATTTTGACTATGCCGTCAAGTCCGGGCATGACAAGATTGAGAGTTTTCTCGGCATAGCGTCCATATTTTTCGTAAAGGCTCTCCATCGCCTGACTGAGGCTCATGCCCTTGTCGTGATAGAAAGCTGCCATTTCAGCGACCATCATTGATGCCGTTACGGCGTCCTTATCGCGGACATAATCGCCCATCATGTAGCCATAGCTCTCCTCATAGGCGAAAATGTACTTATATGTTCCGCTCTTTTCCCACTCTGCCACACGCTCAGCCATAAACTTGAAGCCGGTGAAGGTATCCTCAAAGTGAACGCCGTTAGTCTCCGCTACGGTCTTTGCCATATCGGTCGTGACTATGCTCTTGAGGGCACCGGCATTTTCGGGCAGTGTTCCCGCCGCCTTGCGTGCTGCTATCACATAGTCAAGAAGCAGTACGCCGAGCTGGTTTCCGGTTATGGATATATACTCATCGCCCGAGCGCACCATAACGCCTATGCGGTCGGAGTCGGGATCCGTTCCTATTATAAGGTCGCTGTCTATCTTCTTTGCAAGGTCAACGGCAAGATAAAAGCCCTCGGGATTTTCGGGGTTGGGGCTCTCAACAGTGGGAAAATCGCCGTCTATGACCATCTGCTCCGGCACGGGATAGAGCTCGGTTATGCCGAGTCTGCGCAGTGCCTCGGGGACAAGCCTGTAGCCCGCGCCGTGAAACGGAGTGTATACAATCTTAAACTCCGGTGCGACCTTCTTGACGACAGCCTTGTTTATTGCCTGCCCAAGCACCTGCTCAAGATATGCCTCGTCGGTCTCGGCTCCTATGAGCTCTATTTTGCCGGCTGCAACGGCACCGTCAAAATCGCATGTGAGAAAATCGTTGAAGATATCTATCTTCTCCATCTGTTCGGCGATGGCGGCGGCGTGCTGCGGCGGAAGCTGGGCACCGTCGGACCAGTAGACCTTATAGCCGTTGTACTCCTTTGGGTTATGAGATGCAGTTATATTAAGACCCGCGGTCGTCCCGTAATACCGGACGGCAAAGCTCAGCTCCGGTGTGGGACGCAGCGCATCGAAAATGCGGACATGGATGCCGTTTGCAGCCATAACACCCGCTGCCTCATGTGCGAACAGCTCGCTGTTATTGCGGCAGTCAAAGCATATGACAATGCCCTTTGCCATTGCCTGCTCGCCCTCAGCCTTTATGACATTCGCAAATGCCTGAGTTGCATGGCGGATAACATGAACATTCATCTGATGCAGACCGAGCTTCATGGTGCCGCGCAGACCCGCGGTTCCGAACTCAAGCGGTGCAAAAAAGCGGCTTTCAATCTCCTTTTCGTCATCTGCAATAGAATTGAGCTCCTCCCATTCGGTCTCGCTCAGTGCGGGACTGTCCAGCCAGCGCTGGTACTCTTCCTTATAATTTCTCATATTCTGCGCTCCCTTCCGTTAAATTGACAGCGTCGTCATACATAGTTTTTGGGATATATATGTCAACACCCGTGCCGCTCGTTCCGAGGATGAGTCTGCCAAAATCTCCGTCGTTCGGGTATTGTCTTACACATGGTATTCCGTATGCCTCGAGCAGGTTTACGAGCATCTCGTCCCGCATGTCAAGGCAAAAGCAGTGAGTAAGAAAAACGGGCTCTACAAGCTCGCCCATTTCGTCTCTGGGCCAGCGTTCGTATAATTTGCCCGTTATGCGTCTGCCCCATTCGAGCTTTGCGGTCTCGTCCATAGCTTCCTCCGTTATTTGTGATATTTCGAGCCTTCGATTATTTTAAACGCGCGGTAGATCTGCTCGGCAAGCATAACGCGGGCAAGGTGGTGCGGAAATGTCATTTCGCTCATGCCCAGACGCATATCCGCGCGCTGCTTTATCCTCGGCGATATGCCGAAGGAGCCGCCTATAACAAAGCACAGCTTCCCTCTCCCCGACACGGCGAGGGAATTGATCTTTTCGGCAAACGCCTCGCTTTTAAGCTGCTTTGCCTCAACGCACATGACGACGGTATACGAGTCCCTGCCGATGGCGCGCTCAATGTCCGCCGCCTCCCTGTCAAGAGCCGCGGCTATCTCCTTATCAGACGGAGCCGAGCCGAGCTTTGTTTCATTAAGCTCAATGCACTCAAATTTGCAGTATGCCCCGAGACGCTTTGCATACTCATCAAAGGCATCAATATAAAACCGCTCCTTGAGCTTTCCGACGCAGATAAGCTTTATACTCAGCATTGTAACCTCTCATGCACCCCCACTGCAAGCATATTATTTGCCGGAGCAACACTAATTTCGGCATTTTCCCCCGAAATTGCCGCCGCTACGGTCGCATAAGCCAGCTCAGGCGTGTTATTATCGCGGCTCAGATGCCCCAATATTATATTACTCGTACCGGATTTTGCAAGATGCAATGCAAGCCTTCCGCTGTCATCATTGGACAAATGTCCGGTCGGAGCGAGGATGCGCTTTTTCAGAAAATACGGATATCCCCCGCATTTGAGCATAGCAACATCATGATTTGCTTCAATAAGTGCAATATCGGCGCCCTCAAGTCCGCCTATGAGCGTGTCGTTTATACTGCCGGTGTCGGTAGCAAAGGCCGCCGTCTGCTCGCCCTCGAAGCGATAGCCCACGCTGTAAGCGGCATCGTGCATCGTTCTGAAGCAGCTGACCGCTACACCGCCGAGGTCTATCTTGTCATCCTCCGGTATGCAATTTAAATTACTTTTTGTTTCCGGTCTTATTCCGGCAAGCTCCTCACACAGGGGTTTTGGCGCGAATACTTTCAGATCATGGTGCTTTAAAAGCATTGAAAGCCCGGAAATGTGGTCGGAGTGCTCATGTGTAATGAGCACTCCGCACAGATCCTGCGGACCAAGTCCAAGCCGGGACAGGGCTGCGACAGTCCTGCGCATGGAGATGCCCGCGTCTATAAGTATGTTCGCTTTGCCTTCAGATATTAGACTGCAATTGCCTGTTGAGCCGCTGGCGAAAGTTACTATACGCATATTTTATCCAACCGATATTACTTTTTCTCTGAGCTCGGGCTCATCCGGATAATCTACGATGCTGATATCCGCTCCGAGCTTTCTGAGCTTGCCTACGAAGTTTTCATAGCCGCGCTCTATGAAATGAATATCCTCAATTTCCGTTCTGCCCTTTGCGCAGAGACCGGCTATGACCATAGCCGCACCCGCACGCAGATCGCACGCCATGACGGGTGCGCCGGTGAGCTGTGCGCCGCCTTCAAATATAGCGATACGCCCATCGACCTGAATATCGGCGCCCATCTTGCGCAGCTCGTTTACATATTTGAAGCGGTTATCGTAAATACCCTCGGTTATTACGCTCGTACCGTTTGCCATGCACAGGAGAGCTCCCATCTGCGGCTGCATGTCCGTTGGAAAGCCGGGATACGGCAGAGTCTTGACATTAGCCTTGCGCAGATGTCCGTTGCCCTTGACAAGGACGGAATCCTCATATTCCTGAACTATCGTGCCGGTCTCGCGCAGCTTAGCGGATATACATTCAAGATGCTTGGGAATTACATTCTTTATAAGCACCTCGCCGCCGGTCGCCGCAGCCGCCACCATGTATGTGCCGGCCTCGATCTGATCGGGGATTATGGAATATGTGCCGCCGTGGAGTCTGTCAACGCCGTTTACCTTAACCGTGTCGGTTCCTGCTCCGCGCACATCGGCTCCCATGGAGTTCAGGAAGTTTGCAAGGTCGACTATATGCGGCTCGCGCGCAGCGTTTTCGATTATGGTCCTGCCGCTTGCCATAGCTGCCGCAAGTATTATATTCATCGTTGCTCCGACGGACACCTTGTCAAGATATATCTTTGCGCCGCGCAGTCTTCCCTCGGGTGCCTCGGCATACACAAAGCCGTTTCTGACATCGACCTCGGCTCCGAGGGCATTCATGCCCTTTATGTGCTGGTCAATTGGGCGGACCCCGAAATTACATCCGCCTGGCATCGTGGTCTTAGCGCTGCCGAATCTGCCAAGCATCGCACCTATAAGGTAATACGACGCGCGGATCTTGCGCATGAGCTCAAACGGAGCATCGCAGAATCTCACATTGCGGCTGTCTATCTCTATCGTGCCGGGGCATACCATTCTGACCTCGGCTCCGAGCTGTGTCAGTATAGTCAGAAGCATATCGGTGTCGCTTATCTGCGGCATATTTTCAATGCGGCAAATACCGTCAACCATCAGAGTCGCCGGAATTATGGCGACCGCCGCATTCTTCGCTCCGCTTATATCAACCTCACCCTGAAGCGGCTTCCCGCCATTTATGACATACTTTTCCATACATTATACCTTTCGTCGGTGCAGTCATACACCGGTTTGTTATTATAGCACAGCCTATTGGCAATGGCAATCAGCAATGTAAACAAATCGTAACTATTTTCCGGCTTCCAGAAGGCGCTTTGCCTTTAAGACGGCAATAACGGTTTTTCCGTCTGCAATATCACCGCTCATGACAAGCTCGGCAAGCTCATCCACATGGTGCTTTTCCACGCTGAGAAATTCGCCTGCGTCGAGGTGGCTTTTCCCCTGGTGCAGACCGCGCGCAAGATAGATGTGCAGTGTTTCGGTAGAAAATCCGGGGGATGTGTAGTCCTCGCCGAGATATGTTATCTCATCTGCGGTGAAGCCGGTCTCCTCAGACAGTTCACGCACCGCACACTCTCTCGGATCCTCACCGTATTCAAGCTTTCCGGCGGGCACCTCAAGCAGTTCCTTCTGGAAGGGATAGCGAAACTGGCGGACGCAGTAGCAATAACCGTCGTCATCTATCGGCAGTATGGCTGCACCACCCGGATGCTGGACGACCTCACGCTTTACAACGCTCCCGTCGCACAGCTCGGCACGGTCGAGCACGACATTAACGATAACTCCCTTATACTTCTGCTCACCATCTATTCTCTTCTCAAAATAGCTCATGATACCCCTCGCGAAAAATAATTATCAGCTTTACATAATGCC